>JAGAPI010000210.1 GCA_017623335.1 Prevotella sp. | reverse complement strand
GTGTAAAAAATACACTTAAAACTGTAAAAAACTTAGTTTTTTCTTTGTCAGTTCAAAAAAAAAGTGTAATTTTACCGACGAAAACCATAACTGAAACATAAAATACTAAAAAATAAGACTAAAAATGAAAAAATTAACAGCTTCAATCTTAGGACTTGGCATGGCAGCAATGATGGCAGCATGCGCAAGTGGAGAAAAATCACAGCAGGGTAATATGTCAAATCTTGACCCTGCAAAGTTTGACTCAACAATCAACGGCAAAAAGACTGCCCTGTACACCCTCACCAACGGCGACATGGAGGTTTGCATCACCAATTTTGGCGGCCGAGTGGTATCAATCATGACACCCGACAAGGACGGTAAGCCAACCGACGTGGTGCTTGGCTACGACAATATAGCCCAGTATGCCGACATAAAGAACTCGCCAAGCGATTATGGCTCATCTGTGGGACGCTATGCAAACCGCATAAAGGATGGCAAGATAACCGTTGACGGTAAAGAGTATCAACTGCCCAAAAACAACTTCGGACACTGTCTGCACGGCGGACCTACAGGCTGGATGTATCAGGTGTATGACGCAGAACAGCCCAACGACTCTACTCTGAAGCTCACAATTGTATCGCCAGACGGTGACAACAACTTCCCCGGCACCGTGACTGCCACAACCACCTATACACTGTTGAGCAACAACACACTCGACATCGTATTTGAGGCAACAACAGACAAGGAGACTGTGATAAACATGACCAACCACAGCTATTTCAATCTGAACGGTGACCCGTCGCAGGAAGGTATGGACATGGTGCTCTATCTCAACGCCGACAACTATACCCCAGCAGATGCCACATACATGACAACTGGTGAGATTCTGCCTGTTGAAGGCACTCCAATGGATTTCCGCACACCTCACGCTATTCAAGAAACCATCGTAGACACAACATTCCAGCAGATTAAGAATGCCACAGGCTACGACCACAACTGGTGTCTGAACACATATAAGGACGGCAAGGGCGACGACACACAGGTGTGCGCATCACTCTACTCACCAAAGACAGGCATATTCATGGAGATGTTCACAAATGAGCCTGGCGTACAGTGCTACACAGGCAACTTCCAGGGCACTGGCATCAGCTGCAAGCACGGCATCAAGTATCCTAAGCATGTGAGCGTTTGCCTGGAGAGCCAGAAATATCCCGATTCTCCAAACAAGAAAGACTGGCCTCAGCCTTATCTTAAGCCAGGCGAGAAATATTACAGCCATGTGGCATACAAATTCTCTGTGAAATAAAATCAACAACAAAATACTAAACAAAAACATTTAAATCATGGCATTATTAGATTGGATTGTGATTGGTGTCTTCTGCTTGGCACTTATCGGTATCGTGGTTTGGGTTGTCAGTCAGAAGAATAACGACTCTGCCGACTATTTTCTTGGAGGAAAGGATGCAACATGGATTGCCATCGGTGCGTCAATATTCGCCTCAAACATTGGTTCAGAACACTTGATTGGTCTTGCCGGAGCTGGAGCATCATCAGGTATGGCTATGGCACACTGGGAGATTCAGGGATGGATGATTCTTATTCTCGGCTGGGTGTTCGTGCCATTCTATACACGCTCAATGGTTTACACCATGCCGGAGTTTCTGGAGCGCCGCTACAACCCTGAGAGCCGCACAATACTGTCGGTTATCTCACTCATCAGCTATGTGCTGACAAAGGTTGCCGTAACTGTATATGCAGGCGGCTTGGTGTTCCAGCAGGTATTTGGAATTAAGGAGCTTTGGGGCATCGACTTCTTCTGGATTGCAGCCATCGGACTGGTGGTAATCACTGCTCTCTATACCATCTTCGGAGGTATGAAGTCCGTGCTCTACACATCTGTGCTTCAAACACCTATTCTTTTGCTCGGTTCACTGATTATCCTTGTTCTCGGTCTTCGTGCCCTTGGTGGCTGGGATGAAATGATGGCTACCTGCAGCGCCGTAGAGGTAAATCAGTATGGTGATCACATGACCAATCTCATGCGTGACCTCCGCGACCCAGACTACCCATGGCTCGGTGCCCTCGTAGGAAGCGCCGTTATCGGTTTCTGGTATTGGTGTACCGACCAGTTCATCGTACAGCGTGTGCTCTCAGGAAAGAATGAGAAGGAAGCCCGCCGCGGTACAATCTTCGGCGCATACTTGAAGCTTCTGCCTGTGTTCCTGTTCCTCATTCCTGGTATGATTGCATTTGCAATGTCGAAGAACGGCATCACACTCAACGGAGAGGTTTACGTATTGCCAAGTGCCGACGCCGCCTTCCCTTCACTTGTGGCAAAACTGCTGCCGGCAGGCGTTAAGGGTCTTGTGGTTTGCGGTATTCTTGCAGCCCTCATGTCATCACTTGCATCGCTGTTCAACTCATCAGCAATGCTGTTTACCATTGACTTCTATAAGCGTTTCAAGCCCAATACTCCTGAGAAGCAGCTCGTGACCATCGGTCAGATAGCCACTGTGGTAATCGTGATTCTTGGCATCCTCTGGATTCCAATCATGAAGAGCGTGGGCGACGTTCTCTACAACTATCTGCAGGACGTTCAGTCTGTGCTCGCTCCTGGTATCGCATCAGCATTCCTTCTTGGTATCTGCTGGAAACGTGCATCTGCAAAAGGCGGTATGTGGGGACTGCTCTCTGGTATGATTATTGGTTTGACCCGTCTGGGCGCAAAGGTTTACTACTCCAACGCCACCGATGCTTCCGACAGCTGGTTCAAGACAATATTTTACGATTTCAACTGGCTCTACTTCTGCGGCGTTATGCTCGTAGTATGCTGCCTTGTCGTGATTATTGTCAGCCTTGTCACAGAAGCTCCTTCAGAAGAGAAAATCAGAGGGCTCGTATTTGGTACTTCCACACCTGAACAGCGTGCCGAGACCCGCGCAAGCTGGAACAAGTGGGATATTATCCACACCAGCATTATCCTTGCCATCACAGTAGCATTCTACTACTACTTCTGGTAAAAAGAGATGATAAACACAACACAATAAAAAGGAAGAACTAAAAAAGAGAAAATGGTATCATATTATCATGAACACCCCCGGATGCTGGTGTCTGTCGACTGCATCGTATTCGGCTTTGACGGCAGCGAGCTGCGAGTACTCATAGGCAAGCGGAAAATGGATCCGGGACGTGGTGAATGGTCATTATATGGTGGATTTGTACACAACAATGAGAGCATTGATGAAGCCGCCAGCCGAGTGTTAACAGAGCTTGCTGGACTCCGCCACCTGTACATACGTCAAGTGGGAGCTTTCGGCAACATTGATCGCGATCCGGGTGAACGGGTTATCTCCATTGTGTACTATGCGCTTATCAATGTGAACGATTATGATGAGAAGCTGCGCGAGAAACATGGAGTGGAGTGGATGGCAATAAATAGCCTTCCCCCACTCTACTCCGACCACCGCAACATGATACAGAAAGCAAGAAAAATGATGCGTGAAACAATATCGCATGAGCCAATCGGCTTTCGCCTTCTGCCAAAATTGTTCACTCTCACCCAGCTTCAAAAAGTCTATGAAGCCATTAGCGGCGAGACACTTGACAAGCGCAACTTCAGAAAATACATCAACGATATGTACTATCTGGAACGCACCGATTTGATTGATAAGAAAAGTTCAAAACGGGGAGCATACCTTTACCGTTTTAATTTAAGCACCAACAAAGAAAAGGCAAAAATTTAAAAACAATACTATAATTATGTTAGAAGAATTAAAGCAAGAAGTGTTTCAGGCCAACCTTGACTTGGTGAAGCAGGAGTTGGTTATCTTCACGTGGGGCAACGTGTCGGGCATCGACCGTGAAAAAGGCCTTGTAGTGATAAAGCCGTCAGGAGTAAGCTATGATGACATGAAGGCAAGCGACATGGTGGTGGTTGACCTTGAAACAGGCAAAGTGGTTGAAGGCGACCTAAACCCGTCGAGCGACACTGCCACACACCTTGTATTATATAAGGCATTTCCAAACATCAAGGGCGTGGTTCACACACACTCCACCTACGCCACAGCGTGGGCACAGGCTGGTAAGGACATTCCAAACATCGGCACCACACACGCCGACTACTTCTACAAGGAAATCCCCTGCACTGGCGACATGACTGCCGACCAGATGGCAGAGTATGAGAAAGAAACAGGCGAAGTGATAGTAAAGCGCTTTGAAGGCATGAATCCTGACCATACTCCAGGTGTGTTGGTTAAGAATCACGGTCCTTTCTCATGGGGCACATCACCAGCCAATGCTGTCTACAATGCCAAGGTTATGGAACAATGTGCCAAGATGGCTTTTGTGAGTCTCATGGTTAATCCTGAGACAACCATGAATCCGTTGCTCATCGAGAAGCACTACATGCGCAAGCATGGTCCAAACGCATATTACGGACAAAAGAAAAAATAAAAACAAACTGACTATGCACAAAATTTATTCAGAAAGCGAAATTTGGTTTGTCACCGGTGCACAGCTTCTTTATGGAGGCGATGCAGTGGTACAGGTTGACGGACACTCAAAGGAAATGGTTGACGGACTCAACGCATCTGGCAGCCTGCCAATAAAAGTAGTATATAAAGGTACAGCAAACTCTTCCGTTGAGGTTGAGACAATCATGAAGGCAGCCAACAACGATGACAAATGTATAGGTATCATCACATGGATGCACACCTTCTCACCTGCCAAGATGTGGATCAAGGGTCTGCAGGCTCTCAAGAAGCCTCTGCTCCACCTCCATACACAGTATAATGCCGAGATTCCTTGGGACACCATCGACATGGACTTCATGAACCTCAATCAGAGCGCCCATGGTGACATCGAGTTCGGTCACATCTGCACCCGCATGCGTGTTCCACGCAAGGTTGTCGTAGGCTACTGGAAGAGCGAGGAAGTACAGAAGCAGATTGCAGTATGGTCGCGTGTTGCAGCCGGTGTGGCTGATGCCCATAACGTGCGCTGTCTGATGTTCGGTATGAACATGAACAACGTTGCCGTTACCGATGGTGACCGTGTGGAGTTTGAGCAGCGTCTCGGTTATCATGTTGACTACTATCCAGTGTCTTCACTCATGGATTATCTCAAGAAAGTGACCGACGCCGAGGCTGACGCACTTGTTGAGGAATACAAGAAGGCATACACAATCAAGATCGACGAGTCGGGCGAAGAGGTTTATTGGGAAAAGGTGAAGAATGCCGCCAAGGCTGAGATTGCTCTCCGCCGTGTGCTTGAGGACGAAGGCGCGACAGCCTTTACCACTAACTTCGATGACCTCGGCGACGCAGACATCAACGATCCTAACTTCTGCGGTTTCGACCAGATTCCGGGTCTCGCCTCACAGCGTCTCATGGCTGAGGGCTATGGATTCGGTGCTGAGGGCGACTGGAAGACAGCCTGCCTCTACCGCACACTGTGGATAATGAACCAGGGACTTGAAAAGGGTTGCTCGTTCCTTGAGGATTATACTCTCAACTTCGCAGCCGACTGCACATCGAGCCTTCAGAGCCACATGCTTGAGGTTTGTCCGCTCATCGCTGTTGACAAACCTACTCTCGAAGTTCACTTCCTCGGCATCGGCATACGCAAGCAGCAAACAGCACGCCTTGTGTTCACATCGAAGACAGGACGGGGAATCAAGGCAACAGTCGTTGACCTCGGCAACCGCCTGCGCCTGATTACCAGCGAGGTGGAGTGCATCGAGCCGAAGCCAATGCCTAAGCTCCCTGTTGCATCTGCCCTTTGGGTTCCACAGCCCACATTCGAGATTGGCGCAGGCGCATGGATTCTTGCCGGCGGCACTCACCACAGCGCATTCTCATACGACATCACAGCTGAGTACTGGGAAGACTTCGCCGAGATTGTGGGCATCGAGCACATCAGCATCGACAAGAACACCACAACCATCGGATTCAAGAATCAGCTTCGCAACAACGAGGTTTACTATATGCTTAACAAGGCACTCATGTAATAAAAGAAAGTTATGCAATCAAATCCAAAAACAACAATAGAAACAGGTAAAGCCATTCTCGGAATCGAGTTTGGCTCTACCCGTATAAAGGCAGTTCTCATTGATGCCCACAACAATCCTATAGCTCAGGGCAGCCACGAGTGGGAGAACCAGCTCGTTGACGGTCTCTGGACTTACAGTATCGACATGATATGGAGCGGCTTGCAGGACTGCTACGCCGATCTCCGCAAGAACGTCAGGGAACAATACGATATCGAGATTGAGACTCTTGCAGCCATCGGCATCAGCGCAATGATGCACGGATACATGGCTTTCAATGACAACGATTCCGGATTCTATAAAGAAACTCTCGTGCCTTTCCGCACATGGCGCAACACAAATACAGCCAAGGCTGCCGCCGAACTGTCAGAGCTGTTTGTGTTCAACATCCCGCTGCGCTGGAGCATCTCACATCTCTACCAGGCAATACTCAACGGCGAGGAGCATGTGAAGGACATCACTTTCCTCACCACTCTTGCAGGATATATTCACTGGCAGATTACAGGTGAGAAAGTGCT
>JAGAPI010000209.1 GCA_017623335.1 Prevotella sp. | reverse complement strand
GTGGAACGTGATGCGCTGCGAGAAAGAGCCGCTCATCACCCCAATCAACGAGCACTGGACATCGGAAGCCACCGAACGCGGTCATTATGAGTGGATTATGAAGCACCTGCGGTGATTTTACGGCAGCATGGCAGGCAGAAACTCCCGGCATGGCGATATTTCTACCCCGATTTACTTCACAAAAACGATAAATATCGCTGTAAAAATTACCCATTTTACTGATACATTTTGTATTATAGTTTTTTTTTCGTAATTTTGCAGACAAAAACAAATACGGCTAAATCACAAGCCGCAGGAAAAAATATTAAACTTTTAAAACAACAAATCATGTTTGGAACACCCGAGATTATACTTATCGCACTGGTGATACTGCTTCTCTTCGGAGGCAAGAAAATACCCGAGATGATGCGCGGACTGGGCAAGGGAGTGCGCAGCTTCAAGGACGGAATGAACGGCACGGAAGAGCCCAAGAGCAAGGACGAGGACAAAAAAGACACAACTGCCGGCAGTGAAAAGTGACAGCGTGAGCAGCAAGGGAAATGCCGGCGGGGCGGCACTTACGTTTTGGGAGCACCTCGACGTGCTGCGCGCCTGCCTGATAAAGATTATCGCGGCAACGGCAGTGAGCGGCGTGGCGGCGTTCTTCTTCAAGGACTGGCTGTTTGACATTGTGCTTGCGCCCTCGCGCAGCGACTTTGTCACCTACAGGCTCATGGGAGCCGAGCCTTTCGCCCTGCACCTCATCAACACGGGACTCACTGAGCAGTTCATGATTCACCTCAAGGTGACGATGATGGCGGGAGTAGTGTGCGTGTCGCCTTATATCCTCTATGTGCTGTTCGGATTCATATCGCCTGCACTCTACACCAACGAGCGCAGGGCGGGAGTTAAGGTTGTCACGGCAGGCTATGCGATGTTCATCGTTGGCATGGCAGTGAACTATCTGCTGATATTCCCCCTCACGGTGAGGTTCTTAGGCACCTATCAGGTGAGCGCTGACATAGACAACATGCTCACCGTAAGTTCCTATATCGACACGATGGTAATGATGACGCTGATGTTCGGCATAGTGTTCGAGCTGCCCGTGGTGTGCTGGATTCTCGCAGCCATGGGGCTGTTGCGCCGCCAGTGGATGACGCGCTTCCGCCGCCATGCCATAGTGGCGATACTCATAGTGGCGGCGGCAATCACCCCTACCGCCGACGTCTTCACCCTGCTGATGGTGGCGCTGCCCATCTGGGCGCTCTACGAGATAAGTATCCTAATTGTGAAATTAACAATGCACAATTCATAATTAGACCTACGGAATGACAATGCGCAGCAAATAAATTATGAATTATGAATCATGAATTATGAATTAATAAAAATGTTAAGAAAAATCAGAATCACACTTGCCACGGTAATGTTCCTGGGCATTACACTGCTGTTTCTCGACTTCACGGGAACACTGCACTCGTGGTTGGGCTGGATGGCTAAGCTACAGTTCTGGCCCGCGTTCTATGCGCTCAACATCGGCGTGGTGATCGGCATCATCGTGCTCACCATGCTGCTGGGACGCATCTATTGTTCGGTGATATGTCCGCTGGGAATCATGCAGGACATCATAGCCCGTGGAAGGAGAAAGAAAAACCGCTTCAGCCACTCGCCCGAAAAGCGCCTGCTGCGCTACGGCGTGCTTTTCGTGTTCCTCGTAGCCGCCGTGGCTGGAGTGAACATCATCGTGTCGCTGCTCGCCCCATACAGCAGCTACGGACGTATGGTCGGTTCGCTGCTTCTGCCTATTTACCAATGGAGCAACAACCTGCTCGCCCTTGCAGCAGAGCATGCTGACAGCTACGCCTTCTACTCCACCGATGTGTGGCTGCGCAGCGGCATAACTCTTGCCATAGCCGCCATCACATTCATAATCATAGCCATTCTGGCATGGCGCGGCGGCAGAACCTACTGCAACACCGTCTGCCCCGTGGGCACGATACTGAGCATCTTCGCACGCCGCTCGCTTTTCAAGATTAGAATTGACACCGACAAGTGCAACAGCTGCGGACTGTGCGCCCGCAACTGCAAGGCTTCGTGCATCGATTCCAAGAATCATGAGATAGACTACAGCCGCTGCGTGGTGTGCGGCGACTGCATAGAGAAGTGTCACCACGGAGCACTGTCGCTAAGCCGCAACGTAAAAGCCGTACCGACTGTAAAAAAGGATGAGAATCCCGACACATCGCGCCGCTCGTTCCTGCTTGCCACAGCAATGGCAACTACAGCCGCAGCCACGGCATCGGCACAGGCAAAACTCGACGGCGGGCTGGCAGAGATAGAGGAAAAAGAGATACCACACCGCGGAACGCCCATAACGCCGCCGGGCTCACTGTCGGCACAGAACATGGCACAGCACTGTACTTCGTGCCAGCTCTGCGTATCGGCTTGTCCCAACGGTGTGCTTCGCCCGTCTACAAACCTAAGCACACTGATGCAGCCCACAATGAGCTACGAGCGCGGCTACTGCCGACCTGAGTGTACACGATGCAGCGACCTCTGCCCCACAGGCGCGATAACCAAGATTGGCAAGGACAAGAAATCGTCCATCCAGATAGGTCACGCCGTGTGGATAAGAAAAAACTGCATTCCCGTGACCGACGGCAAGCAGTGCGGCAACTGTGCCCGCCACTGTCCAACGGGTGCCATCGCCATGGTGCCATTAGACAAGAACGCCGACCCGGAGGACAGAAATACTTTAAAGATACCTGTGGTTAACACAGCTGTGTGCATCGGTTGCGGCGCATGCGAGAATCTGTGTCCGTCACGTCCGTTGTCGGCTATCTATGTCGAGGGGCACGAGGTACACAGGGAAATTTAAAACCGGTGATTTCAGAAAATCATTTTCTGGGATACACCTTATTATATATATAAAAGGAGAAAAAGATGAAAGCAATAAACCGACGCGATTTTCTAAAGATATTCTCAGGAGGAGCCGTGGCGTCATCGGCACTGCTGGCTGCCTGCAAGGAGAAAGACAGCAACACGTCTGCCGCCAGGACTTCGGACAAAAGCCTGAAGCCACGCGGCAAGATGACCGTGAGAACCAACAACATCACAGGCGACAAGGTGTCGATACTGGGTTACGGCATGATGAGGCTGCCCGTAATCGGCGGCGCAAGCGGCAGGGAGAACAGCGATGCCGACATTGACCAGGAGATGGTTAACCGTCAGGTGGACTACGCCCTGGAGCACGGTGTAAACTACTTCGACACATCACCAGCCTACTGTCAGGGACGCTCAGAGTCGGCAACAGGCATCGCGCTGAAGCGCCACAAGCGCGACACATACTACATAGCCACAAAATTGTCGAACTTCGCACCCGACACATGGTCGAGGGCAGAGTCGATAAAGATGTTTGAGAACTCACTGAAGTATCTCCAAACCGACTACGTGGACTATCTGCTGCTCCACGGCATCGGCATGGGCGACGATGCGCTTGCCACATTCAACTCACGATACATGGACAACGGCATTCTCGACTGGCTGGTGGAGCAGAAGAAAAAGGGACACATACGCAACCTCGGTTTCTCTTACCACGGCGACGTGAAAATCTACGACATGCTGCTGAAATGGCACGATGAAGGAAAATATAAGTGGGACTTCGTGCAGATTGAGCTTAACTATCTGGACTGGAGCTATGCCGACGAGATAAATCCGCGCAACACCGACGCAAGCTATCTCTACGAAGAACTGCGCAAGCGCAAGATTCCCGCAGTGATAATGGAACCGCTGCTCGGCGGACGTCTCGCCAACCTGCCCACATACATAGCCAAGAAACTGAAGCAGCAGCGCCCCGAGGACAGCGTGGCAAGCTGGGCTTTCCGGTATGCCGGCACGCCAGAGGGAGTGCTCACCGTGCTCAGCGGAATGACATACATGGAACACCTGCAGGAGAACGTGGCAACCTACTCGCCGCTTGAGCCGATAACAAAGGAAGAGGACAAGATGCTGATGAGCATAGCCGACGAGATTTACAACCTCAAGACCATCCCCTGCAACGAGTGCAACTACTGCATGCCGTGTCCTTACGGGCTGAACATCCCAGCCATCTTCAGCCACTTCAACAAGTGCATCAACGACGGTGTGATGCCTAACCGCGGCACCAAGGACCCGGAATACGAGAAGCACCGCCGCGCCTATCTTGTGGGCTACGACCGCAGCGTGCCGAAGCTGCGTCAGGCTGACCACTGCATCGATTGCGGCCAGTGCAACGAGCATTGTCCGCAGCGTATAAACATTCCGAGGGAAATGCAGCGCATCGACCAGTTTACCGAAGAAGTAAGAAGATATTCGGATAAAATATAACAGAGCTTTATACAAAGCCATTCATAACCGGCAATGCAGCAGATTTTCAGTACCTGCTGCATTGTTGGCTATGCTGTGTTGCAAAGCCTACCCGTATAGAACATCTATGTGAAATATATCCATAGTGACTCGACAGTAAAACTGCCGAAAACAGTAAGGCTACCGCCTTCTCCCATTACTGTTCCAAGCGATTTTGTCGCTTGTGCTTCTTGCGCCAATTTGCCTTTTGCACCGCCTTGCCGCTTGCACCTTGCGCCTCCTTGCCTCTTTATATGCCGTTCTCACCCTATCCTCGTCCAGCAATCCTTTCAGCCATTGCATTGAGCTCCAGGCATTGTGCC
>JAGAPI010000208.1 GCA_017623335.1 Prevotella sp. | reverse complement strand
GTTTCCCATGCAGCTCAGGGCTATGGTTATGGCGTTGGTGTTGTCCACTCCGATGGAAATCATTATCGACGCCGATATAACAATCATGATGATGTAGATGCCGAAGAAGGCTATGAGCGTTGGCAGCTTGTTCTGCGGCATGCTCTGGTCGTTCACCTTTATGGGCAGCACGGCATTGGGATGGAGGTTGTGGCGGAACTCGTTGCGGATGATTTTCAGAATCATCGAGCAGCGTATCAGCTTGAAGCCTCCGCTGGTGCTTCCGGCGCAGGCTCCGGTGAACATGCACAGTCCGAGGAGCACCCACGTGATGTGGGGCCACTGTCCGGCATCGTCGTTGAACAGCCCGGTGGTGGTGATGAACGACACCGTCTGGAACAGCCCTGAGCGCAGCGCGTGCTCCAGGTCGTAGCCCTGACGGGTGATGAGAATATACATCAGCGCGAGGGTGTAGATGGCAACCAGCGAGAGGTACATTCGGAACTCGGTGTTCTTCATCATCGCCCTGAGCTTCATCTTGAATATACCTATATATAATAAGGTGAAGTTTGTGCCCGAGAGAAACATGAACAGAATGGTGAGATATTCGATGAGCGGGCGCTGGAAGAACGCCGTGCTCTCGTTGTGGGGGGCAAAGCCGCCAGTGGCGAGCGTGGTCATCGAATAGTTAAGGCTGTCATACCAGTCCATGCCTGCTGCCCAGTAGCTCACGCCGCAGATTACGGTGAGCGTGAGGTAGATGCTCCAAATCCATTTGGCGTTGGTGCTTATGCGCGGGTGCATCTTTGTGAACATCGGACCGGTAATCTCCGCCGAAAACACCTTGGTGCTTCCCCCGACCATCGCCGGCAGCAGCGCAATGGTGAAGAACACGATTCCCAGTCCGCCTATCCACTGCGAGAACGTGCGCCAGAAAAGTATGCTGTGGGGCATATACTCCACATCGTCGAGGATGGTGGCACCCGTGGTTGTGAATCCCGACATCATCTCAAAATAGGCGTCGGCAACGTTGGTGATATAGCCGCCGATGAGAAAGGGCAGCATGCCGAAGAAGCTGTAGATTATCCATGTGAGCGTCACCACGAGATAGGCGTCGCGCCGGTACAGGTTGTTGCCCGCCTTGCGCCCCATCTGGCGCAGCGCCAGTCCGCCCGCAGCGGTGATGAGCGTCGACCATACGAACGGCATGGCATCGTCCTCGCCGTAGGCAAACGCCATCCCCACGCAAACAAGCATCATGAGTGCGAGCAGAAACAGCAGCTGTCCAATTATTTTTGATACGATGTGAAAGTTTACCATAACAGCGTCTTGGATTTGAAGAATTTCTCCACTTTGTGCAGGTTGTGCTTGTGACAGAACACCATCACCGAGTCGCCTGCCTCAATCTGCGAGTTACCGTTTACGAGTATTCCCGTGTCGTGGCGCACAATTCCTCCGATGGTCACCCCGAACGGCAGTCCAAGCGCCTTCACAGGCTTCTTCGTCACGGGCGAGCCCGGTGCCGCCACAAACTCCGCCACGTCGCTGTCCACCATCATCAGTGAGCGCATGTTGCTCACGTCGGCATCGAGCAGCATCTGGTAGATGTGGCTTGCGGCAATGGTCTTCTTGTTGATTATCGTGCCGATGTCGAAACTCTCCGCCATGGTCACATAGTCGAGGTTCTCCACCATGGCAATGGTCTTGCGCACTCCCAAGCGCTTTGCCGTCATGCAGGCAAGAATGTTTGTCTCGGCGTTGGTGGTGAGCGCCACGAAAGCCTGCACGTTCCTTATTCCCTCTTCCATGAGCAGGCTCACGTCGCGCCCGTCGCCCTCAATCACCATCGTGTTGGTGTTGGTGAGCAGCTGGTTGAGCCTTTCGCAGCGCCTGGCGTCCTGCTCTATTATTTTAATGTTCATATAGTCGGGAGCCGTCAGGGCTGCTCTCACTGCAGTCTTGCCTCCGCCCATGATTATCACGTTTTTCACGTCGGCATAGTGCTCCTTGCCCGCAATCTTCCTGATGTAGGGAATATATTCGCGGGTGGTCATGAAGTACACAAGGTCCTGATTTCTCAGTTCGTCGTTTCCTCCGGGCACAATGGTGTCGTCGCCGCGCTTTATCGCCACCACAAGATAGGGGTCGTCGGGACCGCACAATTCCTTCAGCGGGCGGTTGAGCACCTGGCTTGTCTCGCGCAGCTTCACTCCGAGCAGAATCAGCGCGCCGTCGTGCACGTCCCACCGCTGGCGCACCCAGCTCATCTTCAGTCCGTTGATTATGTCCTTGGCGGCAAGCACCTCGGGATAAATCAGCGAGTCGATGCCCAGCTTCTTGAAAAACGGTTCCAGCTCGGGTGCCAGATACTCGTAGTTGTCGATACGCGCCACGGTTTTCTTCACTCCTATGGCGTGCGCTATTATGCAGGCATTGATGTTGGTGCTTTCCTCCGGTGTCACACCCACGAACAGCTCCGCGTTCTCGGCTCCGGCGTCCTTCAGCGCCTTGATGCTTGTGGGAGAGCCCGGCAGCGTCATGATGTCAAACTTGCTGTCGAGCCCGGCAAGACGCTCCTCCGAACTGTCGATGAGCGTTATGTCGTGGTCGTCGTGACTCAACAGATGTGCAAGGTGAGTTCCCACGGCACCTGCTCCGCCAATGATTATTTTCATATTTTTATTAATTACGAATTACGAGTTACGAATTACAAATTGTTCTCGCTTCGCTGCGATGTTAAGTTATTGAGTTACGAATTGGAAGGATAAATTACGAGTCATTGAATTAAATTTCTCCCTTTGCCGCCACATCTGCGCTCCAATTAATAATTGAAAAACTCTTCATCGGTCGAAGACCGACAATTCGTAATTCAAAATTCGTCATTCAAAATTTTCTTTATGCTTTCCTTGTCTATGCCGATGATTCTGTGAAGCTCCGCCACCGTGCCGTGCTCCACGAAATTGTCGGGCATGCCGAGACGCGTCACACGCGTGTTGTATCCATTGTCCTGAAGCCATTCCAATATGGCAGAACCG
>JAGAPI010000207.1 GCA_017623335.1 Prevotella sp. | reverse complement strand
GTTCCAACTGTCGCTGTCGCGGCACAAATACATTGCGTACTAATCCAGTTAAACTCATTTCTGCAATTTTTATCTGCAAAGGTACGAATAAGCGAGTGCAGAACAAAATAAAAGAAACTTTTTTATGTTTTTTTTATGTTTTTATGCCGAGTGAGAGTACTTTATTCAAATGTACGAACCAACGGTCGACGAAGTCAATAAGCGAGTGAAGGACAAATTAAAGTGAGTGAAATTTATAGTTTTTGCCCCTTTTGTTTTGCTGTATCATATTTTTTGCTTAATTTTGCAGCAAATTTTTATATGCGAAAAATTTTTCTAAACGATGAGAAAAGAATCGTGAACGATACGTTTAGAGTCGCGAATCAATCGTTTTGAACCGCGAATCAACGATTTAAAGTCATGAATCGCCGATTTAGAACCGCCAATCGCCGATTTAGAACTGCCAATCGCCGATTGGGAAATCTATTTCCCAGTGACGGTTTGGCGGTTTTCAAGAGTGCAGGAAAGAATCTTCTCAACAGTATATTCTGAAAATTGCGAAATACATCAATATATCTGCAAAGGATTAAAATACCTACAATCTGTTAAGTGAAAAGTCCACAATCTGTTAAGTGAAAAGTCTACAATTTGTTAAATAAAAAGTCGATAATCTGTTAAGTGAAAAGCCGATAATTTGTTAAATACATGTTTAAAATAGGTTAAAATATAATGCATTTTGAGTGAATTTTTCAATATGATTTGTAAAGCTCAATAAAAATATGTACCTTTGCCGCAGAAACGGACATATAAGACAATCAGCAAGTTATGGTAACAAAAAAATACATGTCACGCATAGCAGACAAGATGTTGGAGCGACGGTTAATGGGGGTTGGCGCAGTATTGATACAAGGTCCCAAATGGTGCGGCAAAACAACCACCGCAGAACAGCATTCAAGGAGTGTGATTTATATGGATAATCCAGACACTTTGCAGCAGAATTTTGAGCTGGCAAATATTTCGCCCAAGAAGCTGCTTGACGGAGCTACTCCGCGATTGATTGACGAGTGGCAGCTGGCACCGCAACTGTGGGACGCCGCACGCTTCGAGGTTGACCACCGTGGCGATATGGGGCAGTTTATCTTCACCGGCTCGGCAGTGCCTGCCGACCTCAGTAAGGTGCATCATACCGGCACGGGGCGCTTTGCGTGGCTTACCATGCGTACAATGAGCCTTTTTGAGTCGGGCGACTCCAACGGCGGTGTGAGTCTCGGCAAGCTTTTCGATGCCGGCACCGAGGTGTTTGCCGAAAACACCCTCGGCATCGACCAGTTGGCATGGCTGATATGCCGCGGAGGCTGGCCACAGTCCACTACCGTGAGCAAAAGCGTGGCGCTCGACATGGCATACAGATACTATGAGGCGGTGGTTAATTCGGATGTGTCGAGGGTAGACGATGTGAGGCGCAACCCGGAGCGTACCAAGCGTGTTCTCCGCTCGCTTGCGCGTCATCAGGGCACTCAGGTGACGGTGGAAACAATTTGCGCCGATATCGAGAAAAATGACGCTGCTGCCGCCACCCGTCAGACCATCACCTCTTATATTGAGGCTCTCAAAAAGATATTCGTGCTGGAGGACTCTGTGGCATGGAATCCCAACCTGCGCAGCAAAACTGCCATACGCACCTCCGACACCCGCTATTTTGCCGACCCCTCGATAGGCGTGGCGGCATTGGGAGTAGGTCCCAAGGATCTTGTCAATGACCTCAACACAATGGGGCTGTTCTTCGAGTCGATGTGCGTGAGGGACTTGCGGGTCTATGCCGATGTGCTTGACGGCATGGTGTATCATTACCGCGACGGCTCCGGACTGGAGTGCGATGCCGTGGTGCATCTGCGCAACGGCAGCTACGGTCTGGTGGAGATAAAGCTTGGCGGTGACAATAACATAGAACAGGGAGCCAGGACACTAAAGGCACTTGCGGCAAAAATCGACACCGACAGAATGAAGGCTCCGTCATTCCTTATGGTGCTTACGGGCACGGCAAGATATGCCATGCGCCGTCAGGACGGTGTGCTGGTGGTGCCGGTGGGGTGTTTAAAAGATTGAGAAAACATGAAGATGCGTTAAGACATTTGTTTTTGGCGCATCTTCATAAAATTGAAATTGTATCTTTAAAGCTGTTATCGGCAGACAATCTCGCAGTTGGCAGGCTGCTTAATGTTCTCGTCGATGGTGATACTGCCGATGCTGTCGGCAACAATGCGCCCCGAAGTGGGATTCTTGATATTCGTGATTGCGCCACGTATGTCGGCGTTTAATGTACTGTATTCGAAAGCACGGTCGCAATCGGCACCAAAGGTGCAGTTCTCAAGCACGAGGTCGTGGGCATAGCATAGAGGCTGCTCGCCGGTGATGTGACAATTCACAAGACGCAGATTGCGGCTGTGCCATCCCAAATACTCACCGTTGAGCTCACTGTCGTAAACCGTGACATTCTCCACTTCCCAGAAAGCATCCTTCGTTGTGATTTTAGCATTGCGCAACTCTACGTTCCTGACATACTGGAACACATATTTAGAATCACTCACCAGTCCGTCAATCTTGATGTTCTCGCTGAACATAAACGGATAAGTGCCGCCATGAAGCTCAAGATTCCTCGCACTAATCCCGTTACAGCGCCAGAACACCTCGTCGGCATCAGTCATCACCACATCCTCAAGATTGAGGGCGGTCATCTCACGGAACATCTTAGGCGCAACAATCTTCGTGCGTTTCATCGCAAGATTGTCACTATACCACAAAGCCGACCGTCCGCCCACATCGAAGAAGCAATCCTCAATCTTAAACCTGTGAACATGCCAAAACGGGTAGTTACCCTCAAACACACAGTTCACTGCCTCAATGTCAGAACATTCTTTTATGGCACTCTCACCCTCGGTTATCCTCACATTCTCCAATCTCAAATCATGGCTTCCGAACAACGGACGCTCACCACCGAATACCTCATTCTTTATTGTCTTCATAAATCATTCTTTTCTTAATCCGGGTGCAAAGGTAGCAATATTTTCTCAAACATCTTATACCTGAAGGCAATATTTAATTACCATTTTTACTTACATGGTTGGGAGGAGTTAATCAATTTCCGTTGAAAAACAGATAAAGAGCCACCATAACCACACTTAGCAATACCCAGCCTACAACCACGCTGCGCCCCGGACGTGAGTCAATCTTAGTGATTAGCGATGTCTCGCGCTCACTCTTATCGAACAGGCTGACCACAATCATTGACACTATCAATACACAGAAAATATAGAATGACAGCATCATGAAATGTACCGCCTCGGTGGCTCCGGGTATAACCCACAGATACAACACACCACTGCCAATGCTGAAAATGGTTCCGAATGTAAGAGCCACATTGGCGGCAAGAGTGGTACACCGTTTCCAGAACACACCCATGACAAACACGGCAGCCATAGGCGGAGCAATAAACGAGAGCACGCTCTGGAACACGTTGAACAGATCCATGCCCTTGATATTATCAACGGCAACGGTGATGACTATACTCACCAACGCCCCCACAACAGTCACGATATGACCTGTACGGCGTATTTCATTTTGTCCGGCATTCGGAGCGATATTCTTGACATAAATGTCCATGGTAAACACCGTGCTCAGCGCATTGAGGGCACTGCCGATAGTCGACACGAGCGCGGCAGTGAGCACTGCCATCACCAGTCCCACCATGCC
>JAGAPI010000206.1 GCA_017623335.1 Prevotella sp. | reverse complement strand
TTCATACAGGTCCACTGGTCCCAGATGCCAATATTTGGTACTCTCGGTTGACAGTTTCTTATAGAGTTTTGAGCGATAGATGCGGTCCAGGCACTCCTGCAGTGTGAAACCGTAATCATCGTGCAGGTATTCCACCAACCAGCTTATCTTTCCCGGCAAGAGCAGGTGCAAATTGTCTTGATTTATCTGAAACATATTATTTTTCTATTTTAGTTGCTTCAATAAAATGTAAGGCTGTCAGTGCCTTCTCTGTATGAAAAAGGTATTGGTCAACCAGTTTGTAGGTTTTAAGTTCACGGATAAGTGTTTCAACGCTGATAGCACCAGACTCATACAGACCAAACTGAAGATATACTCTGTCATTGGCAACCGGACCATATACGACATCATAGTCATGAGTAAAATCTTTCTTGGTTCTGTTTGCCATAATCCATATCCTCCATCGAAAGTCCTATAAGTTCCACCCTGTATCCGCGAAGATGGCTTTTGATATTATTATATTTTTCTTCGAGTTTGTTTGGATTGAATTTTTGCGGATTGCGCTTTATCTCGGCAACTGTGGCGCGGCGGTCAATCTTTTCAACGGCAATGAGGTCTATCTCGTTCTCTCCCTTGCTGTCCCACCAGTGAGACACTTCGGTAACACGCTCCTTCTCGCCGTACATCTGCCGGAAATATCTTTCAAGCACTATGCCGCTGTATTGCGTATATTCGTTTTGGATTGTTTCCCGAAGCAAATTGTATTTTCCAAGCTCAATCATCGAACGGTTGCTTTCAATGAAGCGGAACCAAAACATGAGAAAGTTATCATCAATGTAGAACTTCACCCCCTGACTATTGGGCTTTGCCCACATTGGGCGAAACTTTCTCACCAATGAATATTCATTTTCCAGCGTGTCAAGATAGCGTCCGGTATTTTTCTGAATTATGCCGTCAATAGCTGACTGGCTGTTCATGCCTGAAGCAATCAACTGGAGAATGCTGTAGTAAATCTGGAATTTGCGTCCAAACTCTCCCACCAGCAGCTCGGTTCCCTCTTCAAGAAAAATGCTTGAGGGACGACAGACACAATTAAGCATATCCTGCCATGTCTTGCAGCCGTCATCCATCAGCTGTGCCACATATTTGGCAACGCCGCCGGTGATGGCATAGAGCATCAGCAGGTCTTCGCTTGTATAGTCGGGATTATAGTCGTGCAGGATTTCTCTCAATACTTTAGTTGAAAAAGGCTTCAGGTCAATGCGGGCTGTCTTTCTGCCAAATAAAGGCTCCTTGCGGTCTTCAAAAATTTTCTTCATCATATTGTAGATGCTGCCACAGGCTATCAGATGCACATGTGCCTCGCGCTGATGCTTGTCCCATACATCTTGAACCGCACTTATTATTCCCTCATCTATTTCTGCAAGACGCTGAAACTCATCAATGATTACCGTCACTTTCTGCTGCTTACTGAAGATAAGGATTTCCTCCAGCAATGCGGCAAATGATGCCACTCTGCCGTGAATATGCAATCCAAGCAGCTGCTCAACCTGACGCTGAAACTCCGCACATTGTATCTGCTCGGCTTTCTTGCCTATAAAGAAATACAGATACAGTCTGTCCTTGAAAGCCTCGATCATCAGCGTAGTCTTACCAGTGCGTCTGCGCCCCATCAGAACAGTAAACTGTGCTGTCTCTACCGCAAGATTGTCAATGCGCAGCAATTCTGAAATTTCTTTTTCCCTATCGTAGAATTTCATCTTTACAGATTTGTAAATTACAAACAATTTATTTGTCTGCAAAGGTAATGAAAATGGCTGAATTATTTATGCTTTCAATTCAGAGTTTAAGCAATATTAACATCAGAACATCCACAACGGTCCGTTGCCTCTTCCGATATTGAGCACCCTGCCTTTTTCAATACCTTGTGCCACAACTTTCTTGGCTCGTTCCACGGCTTCTGGCAGCGACATTCCCTCTGCCAGAAAGGTTGCTGCGGCGCTTGACATGGTGCATCCCGTGCCGTGAAGATTAGATGTTACGATACGCTCCATGCTATAATCATGCACGGAACCGTCGGCACAATACAGAACGTCACGCATAATGTTGCCGCTGGCATGGCCGCCCTTTATCAGAACCGATGTGCGAAACTCCGATACAAGCTGTCTGCCAATAGCGTCAATATCATCGCCGCAACCGCTGTTCTTTGCCAGTCTCAATGCCTCGGGAATATTGGGTGTCACGAGGGTGCAGAGCGGGAAAAGCTCGCTTTTGATATAGTCTACACACTCGTCTGCCATCAACTGGGTGCCACTGGTGGAGACCATCACGGGGTCGCAGACCACAGCCACCCCCAGACGCTTTACAGCCGACACGATAATGCGCGCCAACGCCACATTTGGAATCATACCTATCTTCACTGCCGACACGCTGATATCACTCATCACCGAGTCAAGCTGCGCCTCAAGTATATCGCCATTCACAGCCATAACCTTCTGCACTCCAACGGTGTTCTGTGCCGTGAGCGCCGTCGTCACGGTCACTGCATAATGTCCCAATGCCGTAATGGTTTTCAAGTCCTGTTGCAGTCCGGCTCCGGCACAAGTGTCGCTGCCGGCTATTGTCATTATTGTCTTCATAAAAACAGATTGTTTATTTCCATGCGTCGCCCAAAATCATGGCTCCGCCAAATCCCATAGCCTCAACGCTTGCCAGCCTGTCAAAAGTTACACCGCCGAGGGCGTACACCTTACTGTCGATTATTCCAGCCTTTGCGGCAGCCGCCAGCGTCTCGGCAGAGAATGCCGCATTATAGCCGGGCTTCGACACAGAGTTGAATATCGGCGACAACGACACATAATTGCAGCGGTCTTTCCACTGCACCAGCTCATCCAAGGAGTGACAGCTGCGGCTCACCGAGCCTGTCCATCCTTCGGGCGGCAGCGGATTGCGCGAATTGAGATGCACGCCATATAGCCCGTAGCCCACAACAAGCAGATGATGGTCGTGCAGAACGAGGCGCCGGTGCCACTCAACGGGAATTGCAGCCAGCAGCCGCTCCATATCGGCAAGGGAAGAGCCGGGCTTGCGTATGTGCACAAGTCCTGCCCTTCCATCGCTCAGAAATCTCACGATACGCTCCGCCTCACCGTCGAAGAAGGTGGGGAGGGTGATGATTATGGGGCTATATTTCACGCTTTATTCAAGAAATCAAACGACGCGTCCCAGTCTTTCCACACAGGCTCCCTGCCCAGCTCGCGCAAGCGGCGGTCAATCTCTGCCGCCGTTCTGTCGTCGGACACCGAGAACTGCTCCAAAGCCTGCGGATAGGTGTAGTAACCGCCGGGATTTACCTTTGACTCCGCCGACATGGTGGTTACTCCCAGCGTACACATATTGTCACGGATAAACTGAGGCTCACGTGTGCTATAAGAGATGTCGACATCATGGTCGAAGATGCGCATGGCGAATGTAACCTGCGCCAGTTCCCTGTCGTTAACGAAACAGTTGGGCTGGAAGCCCTCGTTCTGTGCCGGACGCATACGGGGGAAGTTCACCGAGTATTTTGTGCGCCAGTAGTGCTTTTGCAGATAGCGCAGATGATATGCCATCATCACCACGTCGGTGCGCCATTCCTTCTCCAGTCCCAGCAGTGCGCCCATGCCGATGGAGTGAACGCCAGCCTGTCCCATGCGGTCAAAACCGTTAACACGCCACTCAAAGTTGGACTTCATGCCTGCCGGATGATATATCTTGTAGTTCTCGCGGTGATAGGTCTCCTGAAAACATATCACTCCGTTAAGCCCGTGTTTCGTAAGCTCTAAATAATCCTCAGCCTTGAGCGGCATCACCTCAATCTTGATGTTCGAGAAATATTTTTTTGCCACCTCGATGGCTTTTGCGAGATATTTCACGCCAGCCTTTGCAGGGTTCTCGCCCGTCACAAGCAGTATGTTCTCAAACGGCGCCAGCTTCTTTATCGCCTTGCATTCGTCCTCAATCTGCTCTGCCGTGAGGATGGTGCGCGCCATGGGGTTGCTGCGGTGAAAACCGCAATACACGCATGAGTTTGAGCATGAGTTTGTGATGTAGAGCGGTATGAACATCGACATGGTTCTGCCGAAACGCTCCTCTGTGTACTTTCTCGACAACCGTGCCATCTGCTCAAGATACGGGGCGGCAGCCGGCGACACCAGCGCCATGAAGTCGTCAACGTCGAGACGTTCCTTTGCCAGGGCGCGGCGCACATCGGCATCCGTCATTGCGGCAATGCGCTCTGTCACGCCCTCCCAGCTTATATTCAATAATTCTTCTGAAAACATTTTCTTTCCTTTTTACTTTCCTATTTCCACAACAAATGACTGCATGGTGCGCAGGTCGATGGTCCAAAGCCTGTCGACAAGCGGACTGCCATAGCCACACACCAACTGCATCACCTGACTCGCCTCCACGCTTCCCACCACAGCCGGAGTGACTCCAGCCACAGCCTTGTCTATGGGGGCGAATTTCTCATTGTCCACATTGTCGGGATAGAGCGTGCGGTATGTAGCGCAGCCCTTGCACAACACAGCCACCTGTCCGTCAAGTCCACCGATGGCACCATAGACATAGGGCTTGCCCAGCGCCTCACAGGCATCACTGATGGCATACCGCGCTGCGAAGTTGTCGGTGCCGTCCACCACGATGTCATACTGCGCTATCAGCTCCATGGCATTGTCGGCAGTCAACCGTGTGCGGTAAACGTTCACCGTGATGCCGCTGTTGAGAGCCTCCAACCGCTGCCTGGCGCACTCCGCCTTCGGCTGTCCCTGCTGCTGCTCGCAGTAGAGCACCTGACGCTGCAGGTTGCTCACGCTCACCACATCGTCGTCCACCAGTCCAAGCGTACCCACGCCTGCCGCCGCAAGATAGATGGCTATTGGCGAACCCAGTCCGCCAACGCCAACCACCAATACTTTTGCCTGTGCCAGGCGGCGCTGTCCTTCAGGTCCAATCTCGGGCAATGCCGTTTGCCTGTCATATCTTGTCTCCATTAACGTTACAGTTTTCTAAGGTCGTGTGTGAGCTTTGCCGCGCAGAAGTTAGGTCCGCACATTGTGCAATACTCACCGTCGGTGTGTCCCGCAGCCTCGAAATACTGCAATGCACGCTCAGGGTCGAGCGACAGATGGAACTGGTCGCGCCACCTGAAGTCGAAGCGCGCCTTCGACAGTGCATTGTCGCATATCTGTGCTCCGGGATGCCCCTTTGCCAAGTCGGCGGCATGAGCCGCAATCTTATATGTAACCACACCCACGCGCACATCCTCTCTTTCGGGCAGCGCAAGATGCTCTTTGGGAGTGACATAGCACAGCATAGCCGTGCCCAGCCAAGCTATCTGCGCTCCGCCGATGGCGCTTGTTATGTGGTCGTAACCCGGCGCAATGTCGGTGACAATCGGTCCGAGCGTGTAGAACGGAGCCTCATGACAGTGGTCAATCTGGCGCTCCATGTTCTCGCGAATCTTATGCATCGGCACATGACCGGGACCTTCGATAAACGCCTGCACGTTCTTTGCCCATGCACGGGTGACAAGCTCGCCCATGGTGTCGAGCTCGGCAAACTGCGCTGCATCGTTGGCATCGGCAATGCAGCCAGGACGAAGACCGTCGCCCAACGACAGTGCCACGTCATACTGCGCCACAATGTCACAGATATCATCGAAATGGTCGTAGAGAAACGACTCCTGATTGTGCAGCAGGCACCATTTACTCATTATCGAACCGCCACGGCTCACGATGCCGCACAGTCTCGAATCGGCAAGACGCACGTTCTTCAGACGTATTCCGGCATGAATGGTGAAGTAGTCAACTCCCTGCTCACACTGCTCAATGAGCGTGTCCTTGTATATCTCCCAAGTCAGATCCTCCACCTTGCCGTTCACCTTTTCCAGCGCCTGATATATCGGCACCGTTCCAACCGGCACGGGACAGTTGCGCACAATCCACTCACGTGTCTCGTGGATATTGGCTCCCGTGGAGAGGTCCATCAGAGTGTCACCGCCCCACTTGCACGACCACACCGCCTTGTCCACTTCCTCCTCAATAGTAGAAGTGGTGGCAGAGTTGCCTATGTTGGTGTTGATTTTCACAAGGAAGTTACGTCCGATAATCATCGGCTCAGCCTCGGGATGATTGATGTTTGCAGGCAGCACGGCGCGTCCGCAGGCAATCTCCGAGCGCACAAACTCAGGAGTGATGTGGCTCTTTATGCCCAGCTCCTCGCAGTTCATGTTCTCCCTTATTGCCACATATTCCATCTCGGGGGTCACAATTCCCGCCTTGGCGTAAGCCATCTGGGTCACTGCCCTGCCCTCTTTGGCA
>JAGAPI010000205.1 GCA_017623335.1 Prevotella sp. | reverse complement strand
TCAATCGCCAATGAGACCATCTACGCATATATCTCCGACGGTGGCGTTCAGGAGGAAATCTCTCAGGGTGCTGGCCGCATCGCCGGTCACCTTGGTCTGAGCAATCTCGTGATGTTCTACGACTCAAACGACATTCAGCTCTCTACCGAGTGTGCTGACGTTATGACTGAGGACACTGCAAAGAAATATGAGGCATGGGGCTGGAACGTTATCTCTATCAACGGTAACGACTGCGATGAAATCCGTAAGGCTCTCGACGCAGCAAAGGCAGAGGCTAAGCGCCCTACCCTCATCATCGGTAAGACCATCATGGGCAAGGGTGCGCTGAAGGCAGACTGCACATCTTACGAGCGCACCTGCAAGACTCACGGTGCTCCTCTCGGAGGCGACGCTTTCGTCAACACCATCAAGAATCTCGGCGGTAACCCAGAGGCTCCATTCGCCATCTTCCCAGAGGTTGAGGAACTGTATGCTAACCGTGCCAAGGAGCTTGAGACCATCTGCGCAGAGAAGTATGCTGCTGAGAAGGCATGGGCCGAGGCTAACCCAGAGGCAGCCGCTAAACTGGAGAAGTGGATGAAGAACGAGGCTCCCGAGGTTGACTGGACAAAGGTTGTTCAGAAGGACAACGACGCTACACGTAGCGCATCAGCTGCCGTACTCGGCGTACTGGCTGAGCAGGTTGAGAACATGATCTGTGCTTCTGCCGACCTGTCTAACTCAGACAAGACCGACGGTTTCCTGAAGAAGACTCATGCCATCACCCGCGACGATTTCAGCGGCGCATTCTTCCAGGCAGGTGTTGCCGAGCTCACCATGGCTTGCTGCTGCATCGGTATGGCTCTCCACGGTGGTGTTATCCCTGCATGTGGTACATTCTTCGTATTCTCTGACTACATGAAACCTGCTGTCCGTATGGCTGCCCTGATGCAGTTGCCGGTGAAGTTCATCTGGACTCACGACGCATTCCGTGTTGGCGAGGACGGTCCTACTCACGAGCCTGTTGAGCAGGAGGCACAGATTCGCCTTATGGAGAAGCTGAAGCGCCACGACGGCAAGAACGCCATGCTCGTGCTCCGTCCAGCCGATGCTCTTGAGACTACTGTCTGCTGGCGCATGGCTATGGAAAACACCGAGTCGCCGACGGCTCTCATATTCTCTCGCCAGAACATCACCACCCTGCCTGCCGGCACCGACTACAACGAGGCTGCCAAGGGTGCCTACAACATTGCAGGCGCTGATGAGAACCCCGACGTTATCATGGTTGCCTCAGGCTCTGAAGTTGCAACACTTGTTGCCGGCGCTGAACTGCTGCGCAAGGATGGCGTTAAGTGCCGCATTGTTTCTTGTCCTTCTGAGGGTCTGTTCCGCACACAGCCTGCCGACTATCAGAATGCCCTGCTGCCCAACGGCGCAAAGATTTTCGGTCTCACCGCAGGTCTGCCCGTTAACCTTCAGGGGCTCGTTGGCAGCAACGGTAAGATTTGGGGTCTTGAGACATTCGGATTCTCAGCTCCTTACAAGGTGCTCGACGAGAAACTGGGCTTCACTGCCGAGAATGTTTACAATCAGGTAAAATCAATGTTGTAAAGAGTTTGGAGTGTGGAGTGAGGAGTGTGGAATTGTCTGCACATAGACTATTAACTCCTCACTCAACACTCCTAACTCCACACTAA
Source organism: Prevotella sp. (assembly GCA_017623335.1). Next base: position 5,621 of record JAGAPI010000205.1, on the reverse strand, counting down.
AAAATAAGCGACTATGGATATAAAGACAGTAGGAATAGCCAGCGACCACGCCGGCTATCCACTCAAAAAATTTGTGATACAGTACTTGGAGGAGCACGGCTATCCTTACAAGGATTACGGCACATACAGCGACCAAAGCTGCAACTATCCCGAGTTCGGTCACGCTCTTGCCGATGGCATTGAGAGCGGCGAGGTTTATCCGGGCATCGGCATCTGCGGCAGCGGCGAGGGCATCGCAATGACTCTCAACAAGCATCAGGGCGTGCGCGCCGGACTGTGCTGGGACCCTGAGATAGCGCATCTCATCCGTCAGCACAACGATGCCAACGTGCTGGTTATGCCGGGCCGTTTCATCACCAATTATACTGCTGCGAAAATCATGGACGAGTTCTTCAAGACCACCTTCGAGGGCGGCCGTCACCAGACCCGCGTGGACATGATTCCGGTAAAGAAATAAAAATTAATACAGACGATGAAAAGAATAGCTTTAATTACTTGCATGACAGTATGCTGCGCCCTGACCGCACTGGCGCAGGCAGAAATCAAGTTCGAGAAACTCACTCACAACTTCGGGAAGTTCTCTGAGGATGCCCCCAAGGTGACAACAGTGTTCAACTTCACAAACGTGGGCGACGCTCCGCTGATTATCAACCAGGCTGTGGCGAGCTGCGGATGCACCGTGCCCGAGTACACAAAGACTCCGATAAAGCCGGGCGACAAGGGCACCATCAAGATTACCTACAATGGCGCAGGCAAGTTCCCTGGCCATTTCAAGAAGAGCATCACAGTGCGCACCAACGGCAAGGTGGAGATGACACGCCTATACATTGAGGGCGACATGACTGAGTCGGCGAAGGACAAGTAAATAAGCCACAACAACCATCATACCCGTTATAGCCCACGACACCGGGAACACCATCATGAGTGTCTCGAATGTGGGATATAACGGGTATATTGTGTATATCCACACGAGACGCAGCAGGCAGGTGCCGAACACGGTGAGAAGTGCCGGCACAGCCGAGTGGCCGAGCCCACGCAGCGCACCTCCCGATATCTCGTAGCTACACGCCACCCACTGCCACACGAGCACCGTCTCCATGCGCCTGAACCCGTAGTCCATGACATTCGCATCGGTCGAGAACAGACTGAGGAAAAAATCCTCCTGCCACCAGAAGCCGATGTTGCATGCGGCGCATGCAGCCACGCTCATCACCATGCACAGCCTCCATGCGCGCCTGCAGCGCTCAATATTTCCAGCTCCATAATTCTGCCCCACAAAGGTGGTGGCGGCGGTGGTGAACGAGTTGATGACGAAATAGCAATAGTACTCGAAGTTGAGAGCTGCCGCCGAGCCTGCCACGGCATCGGCTCCGCAGCGGTTGATGGCTGTCTGGATGAAGATGTTAGCAATGGAGAACACCATGCCCTGCACTCCGGCAGGCACGCCAATCTGTATCATGCGCACCATCTCGGAGCGATAGATGCGGAAGCGGCATGTGCGCAGCGAGAACGGCTCAGCCTCGCGCAGCAAAAGCACTGTGACCCACACGGCATTCACCACAAACGACACCACAGTGCCGATTGCCACTCCCGCCACGCTCATGTCAAAACCAATCACAAGGATAAGGTTTATCACCGTGTTCACCACGCCCGACACCAGCAGACAGTAGAGCGGGCGGCGCGTGTCGCCCATGCCGCGCAGCACCGCCGCACCAAAATTGTAGACCATCAGGAACGGCATGCCGAGAAAATATATCCGCAGATAGAGCGTGGAGAGCTCTATCACGTCGGGCGGCGTGTCCATCCACTCAAGTATGGGCCGCGCCAGGGCTATGCCCAGGAGCATCACCGCCACTCCGCCCACCACCGCCACCACCATCGACGTGCTTACCGCCTGCTTTATCGCCCCGTGGTTTCTCTGCCCTATGTGATGCGCTATCAGCACGTTGGCGCCCACCGACATGCCTATGAATATATTGATAATGAGATTTATCAGCGCGCCGTTGCTGCCCACTGCCGCCAGCGCCTCGCTCGATGCGAAGCGCCCCACCACCGCCACGTCGATGGAGTTGTACAGCTGCTGAATGATGCTGCTCGCCGCCAGAGGCAGCGCAAACAGCAATATCTTGCGGACCATGCCGCCGTGGGTCATATCCATATTTCTCATATCTTGGACTATCTACTTTTACATCTTATTTATAAATAGCCTGCAAAAGTACGCATTTTATATCACATCGCAAAAATATTTAATATAAATTAATGAGACGGAATGTGCCAATGTCACCCCATACCACCTGAAACGCCGATAAACAAAGGGATTATGCGGGTATGACCTTGATACATTTTACAAAAAAACACCATTAATGGATTGTAGTTGTACGTCGTTTTTATGCAAAATTAGGATTTTGGAAACGGACATCATTGATTGCTCATCTCATGGAATACATAACATAAAACTGGTTCTTTTAGAAAAAGCTGCCTTTTTAAACATGGAAGTTTTTTAGCGCGCAGTTCTCCTAACAGGAAAACTGCGCTCAATTCATCAGAACGAATATCCCAGTCCGAGCGAGCAGTATTCCTGGAACTGGAAGTAGCCGAGATTTTTATCGTACTTGCTGCGGTCGTCGAAGCGCGGATACATGAAGATGTGAGCGGTGATGTAGCGGCTCACCCTGAGGGCAAAGGTGTTCTCCCACTCTATCTGCGTGCGCTTGTAGGACGTGTACCAGTAGAGACGGCTCTTCCACGACACGAGGTCGGTGATTTTCCACTCCACATTCGCAGTGAGCTGCGAGCCGAACTCCTCCAGGGTGTGATGGTTGCCTGTGTTATAACTGCTCCACAGGTCGCGCCGGTCAACATAGCGGAAGTTGAACGAGAGGAACGACATATTGACGTTGCCCTTCAGGCGGTCGCTCTTCGTGTCGAGCGTATAGTCAAGACCCACGCCGAGGTTGGCGTTGAACGGCGAGAGGAAGTCGCTGTACACCTTCTTGTCGTTGCTCTTCAGTCCCTTCGTAAACTGCGTGTAGGCAAGCAGCTGCAGTGTGTAGTACCACTGCTTGTGTGCCTGCAGCCCCAGCTTGCCCGTGTAGCGGATGAGGTCGTTGTTGGTCTTAAACCTGTGCAGGGTGTCGCCCCTCGATGTCTGGAAGCCGAGCTTCAGCTCCAGCTTGTTCTCAAACTTCAGGCGGCTCTTGTTGTTGTAGTTGGCGTTGAGGGTCACGTCACCCACCATCGAGTAGTTGCTCTCGCCGCCCTTATGCCAGTTGCCGCTCACATAGTTCTGGAGAAACTGCAGGTTGCCGTTGCCGCTGTAGGTCCAGAACTTGGGCCTCATAATCACAATGCCCGTGGCTGGAGCCGCAGGCAGGATGTTCTCCTCGGGCTTCACATCCACCCGCTCGGCGATGTCGTTCCTCACTTTCACCTTCTTCTCCACCACGTCGTTTCTTATCTTTCCCGATTTCCTCAGCCGTGTCTCGCTGTTGCGCACAAGGTCGGGACGTTTCAGATAAATGTTCATCAGAACATTATCCACCTCGTCGTCCACCTCATCGACATTTGCCGTGGAATTGAATATCGACAGATTTTTCCTGGCTGTGGAATGAAAGAATGTCAGCGGCGAGAAGAGCCTGTACAACCTGCCGTCGCCATCCGCAACCTGTCTCAATGAGTCATGAGCATGCATGAGCGAGTCGTATCTCAACTCAAACATGCGCAGCGAGTCGGCATAGGCGTTAAGAATCGCCATACTGTCCACCGCCGCGCGGCGCGACACACGCCTGTCACGCTGCTTGGCGTCAATGTTTCCCAACACACACACAATTCCGATAAATGCCAAAATCAATCTTGTCTTCATCTAAAACACTAAATGATAATTTTCCGTTATACCTTAGATTTATATATATACTTCAAAATCCTTACTTACCAGTTCATCAGCCGACGGAGATATGCGCTCAGCTCGTCCGCCATTCTCTGATGGCTTGCCACCGACGGATGCCAATCGGCGCCATACACTCCAGATCCTGGCATCATTGGTGTCATGTCGAAACGGTAGACATTATTGTCGCCACGGTCGGCGGCGGCTTTTTGTGCCGTGTCGAGAGCACGCTTGACATCCTCAAGAGCCTTGCCGCTCATCATAGTTCCTGTGAGCAGCACAATCTTCGCATTTGGATAATGCGAGCGGAGGTTTTTCACAAATTCCACGTAGCCACGGGTGAGCAGCTCCATGTCGTAGGTGTCAAGGCTGGTGTCGTTGGTGCCGAGGTTGAGACACACCACATCGGGAGTGAAGCGTGAGAAATCCCACAGCTCGCCCTTCTGCCCGAACTGAGTATATTTATATGTGTTGGGCATGTTATAGTCGGTTCCCTGACGCGGCGCACCATAATACCTGTAGATGCCAATGCCCGAGCGCGCCACCACAAAGCACTGTGCGTTCAGCTTGCGGGCTGTCAGCGCATCGTAGGCATCCCACTGGTTCTCGGTGGCATAGTCGAATCCACACTTCTCGCTTACAGCCTCATTGCCATAACCACAGGTTATGGAGTTGCCTATAAACTCAATCTTGCGCCCGGGCAGTGCAGAGCGTGTCACTGTTGCATCTTTGTCAACATACAATCCATAAATGCGCGGCAGCATCTCGTAACCTTCCGAGACGAGTGTCACCACCGCCTTATGCAGTCCACCACTGAGGTTGTCGGCGAGAGTAAGCAGCGAATCTGTTGGTGTGGAGTGTATCTTAAACGCCGGACGGTTGTCAATCTCCACAACAAAATAGCCGCTGTTAGCCTTTGTCAACATTTGCAATGAAGAGCCTGTGAACCCGGTACGCATCTGTACTCCCGGGAAAGTAAAATCGGCATAGCCCTTTTTCAGGTCTACTCGCCCCACCCAACTCAGCGCATCATTGTCAGCCTTTACAAACTGTCTGCCGGCGACATCATCACCGGCAAACGAACATAATGCTCCGCACACCGCCAGCATCACCGTTGCACCAATTCTATTAATCACTATAATTCAATTATTTCTTTATCAAAATTCTTTATTTACTTGTCTCCAAGCCACTTCGCTTGTCTCGCCTGAAGCTGCGGTACTCATCGAGCGGTATCTCCACATCAGGCTCAACCAGCTCTCCATTGCGTGGCAACTGGAACTTCATATACTTTATATTAAGCCCGCGCTCAATCCACATCGACTCGTAATAAGTCTGGATTGAGAGTATCTTCTCGTCGGGCATCACACTGTGATACAAATCCTCGGTTCTGAACACCACCGACAGCGAATTTTTCTCCACAAGATACGTGGTGTATGTAAACAGGAAGTTTGAATCTGTTTTCAGATGTATCAAACCGCCATCCACCAAAAAGCGGCGGTAACGGTTGAGAAACATTGTGCTCGACAGACGCTTACGCCAGTTTTTCATCTGCGGGTCGCTGAACGTGAGCCATATCTCCTGCACCTCGTCCACGGCGAAGAAGCGGTCGATAATCTCAATGTTGGTGCGCAGAAAAGCAACGTTGGTAAGATTCTCCTCCAATGCCTGCTTTGCACCTGTGTACATACGTGCTCCCTTAATGTCAACACCAATGAAGTTTACATTGGGGAAAAGCCTC
>JAGAPI010000204.1 GCA_017623335.1 Prevotella sp. | reverse complement strand
TGTCGGATGTAAGGAAAGATGCCAATGGAAAGGTGTTGATGGCAAAGGTGATGGCTGCCGATGCCGGAGGCAACGGTTTGCTGATAAGCAACGGCAGTGAGGTTGACTATCTTAAATCATATTATTTCGGAACAATATTGCATTCAGAGGACAATGTCGTGGATGACAATGCGGTGGACACCAATGCGGTGAGTCCGGCCGTGAAGGCTCATGAGTACAGTATGGGAAAACTTTCTGAATGGGTGAAGAAGCACAAGTTGCCGTCGAACATCGTGAAGCTGAGCGTTGGTCCGGCATGGATTACGTCAAAGGTGTACGTGGGCAGCGAGGAATTTTCGGGAATTTCGGCATTTAACCTCATGTTTCAGTATTCGCACCTCTGGAAGACGGGCTGGGGCTGCGGACTTCAGGCTTTTCAGAGCCATTTTAAGGTGGGCGATTCTTCTTATTCTAACTATGGCGGCAGCGCAAACATCTTTTATCTTGGTCCGTCGCTGACTTATGCCTACCGCACCGACAAGGGCTGGCTGTGGACCATGAATTACAGCATGGGATATACCTCAATTGACGAGGCTGACTCGTATTCGGGATTTGGAATGACGTTCGATATTGGCGTGGATTACATGCTGACCAAGCACATCGGCGTGGGCGTAGACGTGATGGAGTATACAGGATACTTCAAGGCTCCGGCGGAATGGAAGCAGGAGCATTCTGACATGCGCTACGGCTATGCGCAGATAGGAATCTTCGCCGGCATAAGGGCTTACTTCTGATGGAATATAATGCCGAGCCTGTGGTCAGCACCGGCTCGGCAGATTAATTTCTGGATTTCGTGATTTCTGTGTCCGGCTTGGCTGTGCCAGTGCTTTTCTGGCTGTTGGCGCACAGGCTGTAGCAGAGGTATGCAAAAACCATGGCGGCCATGATGATAAGAAAGTCTTTCAGGTTTTCTGCCGTGCGGGAAATATTGGTCTCCTGGTCTTTTTCCTGCTGTGCGTCATCTTGCGGATATTGATTGTCCTGCTCCCTGACTTTTGGGTCGGGAGCAGGTCTTTTATCGTATGTCCCCTTATGCTCGCGGGGGGGTATTGCTTCTTTTTCTTTCATTGCTGTGTTGTTTATCATTGGTATATTGAACTTGATTCAACCAGTTGTTTTTTAGTTTTGGCTGCAAAGTTAGCGCTTTTCCTTCAATTATCCAAATCTTTTTCCGTTTATTTTCTCCATACTTGGTCATTTCCTTTTTTTTCGTTGCAGTCATTTTTGTGGGATTGTCACCTTCTGCGATTTTCCACCTCTTTTTATTATATACAGCCCGGGTTTCAGGCTCTGTCCCGTCACGTCCTGTCCCTGCATGTTGTAGATTTTTGTGCTGCCTGTGCTGCCTGTGCCGTCGGTGGCGGTTGTGGGCGATGTTATGCCGTTGGGGGTCTCGCCGATGATTGCGTCTGCCATCAGCTTTGTGCATTCGGGCATTGTCAGCGTGAGCGTCTCGCCGTCGTATGTCTTTTCCTCGGTGCCGGTGGCTTTCACGGTCAGCACTTTCCAACCAGTCACCGTCTTGCTGTCGTCGGTGGTCTTTGCCTCAATGGTCAGCTTGCGGTCTTTGAAGAATTTTCCGTTCATCACGCCCCGGGTCAGCGGAATGCCGTTCACGGTCACGTTGAGCATTTTCTGCTCTGTGGGCGAAATTCTGTTGTTTACGGTCAGGGGCTGTGGGGCGCCCAATTTGTAATAGTCGGCAAGGTGCTCGTAGAAGAAAGTCTCGCGGTGCTTCACAAAGTTGCGGGCGTTGTTGAGCTCTTCTGTGTAGTTTGGCCACCATTGGTTCACCTGCTTTCTGTGTATGGGGTATTCCGTGCCTATGACATCGGTCATTTCGGTCAGATACTTGTTTGTGCCCTCGTAATTCATGAAGTCGCCCATGTACACGGCACAGCGGTCTATAAACATCTGCTTAAACTCGTCGATTTCCTCCAGACGGCGGAACAGTCGTGTGTGTTCGTATTTGTTTGCCCATGCGTGATCTTTGTCAAAATCGGGATTGTGTAGCCAGTCAAGTGTCTTGTAATTTGCGGGTGAGCCGTATAGTCCCAGCCCGAAGTCGGTGTCTTTTGCTATCCAGCGCCATTTGCCGCCCTCAGCTTGTGGACGCCATATCACGATGTTGTTGCCCGGGAAGTCCTGATTGTTGTAGAACAGGTTCATTATCATCAGGTTCTGATACTCCACTATGTCCATCCTCTCGGCATATTCGGCGAGGGTGTGTCCGTGCTCGTTGTAGAACTTTGTGAACTCGTTGTAGGCATCCAT
>JAGAPI010000203.1 GCA_017623335.1 Prevotella sp. | reverse complement strand
CAACGGCTACCGCATACGTCGCGGCGCCATCGACCACAACATCCCTCTTATGACCAACGTGCGTCTTGCCAAGGCTTTCATCGAGGCGTTCTGCTCAATGAAGCTTGATGACATCAAGATAAAGAGCTGGCAGGAATATAACGCGTAAGCTTTTATTAGTGTTCAGTGTTTAGTGTGAAGTGTTCAGTTTAATGACTTGACAGCTCCAACTAAACACTGAACACTTCACACTTAACACTAAATAATGTACCTTTGCAAAAAAACGAAAACTAACGAATGAAGAATGATGAAAAAACTATTATTATGCATAATTATTTACGCAGGTATTACCGGAAAAACCGTTGCAAAACATAATATCGACTCTTTGATGAATGTGCTTGATAATGAAGTGGAGAATTATAACCAATATGTGCAAAAATATAATGAATCGATAACCACCTTTAAGGAAAATATAAGATATGCCAGAACCAATCAGGAACGGTATGAACTGAACAAGCATCTTTTTTACAGCTATCAGGCATTTCAGAATGATTCTGCCATGTACTATCTTAATGAATGCCGGAAATATGCGCAGAGGATGGGGCGCAAGGACCTTGAAGGCGAGATATTGGCAAGGCAGGCATTCCAGTCGTCTACAACTGGCATGTATTATGAAGCTCAGGAGTTGTTGGGCATGGTTGATAAAAGCGCGCTCACAAAAGAAGGGCTTGCGGAATATTATAATGCGAGGATTCACCTCTATCATGAGCTGTCGTACTACACCAATGTGAACTGGATAAAGAAGAAATACAAGGCACTGGAGTGGAGGCTGATTGACTCACTGCAGTTTGTGACAGGCAAGAATGATGCCGTGTATTATAAGTGGAAAGGATTCTATTATTATGAGAGAAATGAGTTGGAGAAGTCTTTTGAGCTGTTTAGGAAATGGGTGGAAGAGGCGAAGCCGGAGTCGCGCGACTTTGCTACGGCTGCATATTTCATGTATCTCGTAAATGGCAGGATGAAGCATGACGGCGAGGTGAAATACTGGCTCATCATAAGTGCCGTCACAGACATCCGCAACTCGATTATGGATCAGGGTTCTTTATGGACATTGGCGGATATACTTGCACAGGAAGGCGACGTGAGACGCGCCCATAGCTATATCACCTATTCGTGGAATGTGGCAACATGGTTTGGAACTAAAGTGAGGAGCGCGCAGATCTCGCCCATTCTGTCGATGATAGAAACCTCCTATCAGACAAAAATCAGAGAGCAGAACATGTGGCTCACCGTTGCAGTGGTCGTGGTGAGTCTTATGCTTATACTTTTCATCGGGCTGCTGTGGTATGTCAACAGGCAGCGCAAGTATCTGCACAGCACCCGTAATGAGCTGCGCACCATCAATGATGAGTTGCAGAATGTGAACACAGAGTTGAAGCTCAGCAATGTGAAGCTCAACGAGTCGAACCGTGTGAAGGAGGAATATATCGGGCGTTTCCTCAGCCTGTGCTCGCTGTATATAGATAAGATTGAGGAACAGAGAAAGCGTGTGAACAAAATGGTGAAGGCAAAACAGTATGACGACCTTTATAACGCCACACGCACCACTGAGATGAAAAAGAAGGAATTGGAAGAACTCTATTCCAACTTCGATGCTGCCTTCACGCATCTGTTTCCAAACTTTGTAGACGAATTAAATGCGCTCATTGCGCCCGAGGAGCGCATAATGACAAAAGACGGGAGGCTTACTACCACCATCCGTATTTTTGCGCTCATACGCCTTGGCATTGACGACAGCAACAAGATTGCGGAGTTCCTTAACTATTCTGTTCACACCATATACAATTATCGTGTGAAGATACGCAATGCCGCCCTATGCGACAGAAATGAGTTTGAGCATAAAATAAAGGAGCTGGGATTGTCAAGGGAGGAAGCATAAAAAGAGGGTGCGCTATCTCTTTACACTCATCATAATCTCCCGCAATTCATCGGCTGTGTTGGCACGCAGCATGGCTATGCGCGTCTGCCTGAAGTCGGGAATGCCCTTGAATATTGGTGTGGCTGCAAGATGGCGCCGTGTGTGCAGGATGCCGCGATACTCGTCAATCCTGTCAATGTTTATCTGCAGCTGCTCTAACAGGACGTTCAGCTTCCACGCAAAATCCATGGATTCATCGGGCTGTCTGCCGTCAAGATAGTCACGTATCTCCTTGAATATCCATGGTCTGCCAAACGTGGCTCTGCCAATCATCACGGCATCCACGCCATACTGCTCGAAAGCCCGTTTGGTGGCTTCGGGACTGGTTATGTCGCCGTTGCCAATTATTGGAATATGTATTCTCGGGTTGCGCTTTATCTCGCCGATAAGAGTCCAGTCGGCATCGCCTGTGTACATCTGTGCACGTGTACGCCCGTGAATGGTCAATGCCTCTATGCCGCAGTCCTGAAGCTGCTCTGCCAGCTCAGTGATTATCAGGTTGTCGCTGTTCCACCCCAGGCGGGTCTTTACTGTCACAGGCAGCTTTACAGCCTTAACCACCTCACGCGTTATCTCCAGCATCAGCGGAATGTTTTGCAGCATTCCCGCTCCGGCACCTTTTCCCGCCACCTTCTTTACAGGACAGCCGAAATTAAGGTCGATAACATCGGGCTTCGCCTCCTCCACAATCTTTGCCGCCTCTACCATTGCCGCCACGTCCCTGCCGTAGATCTGTATGCCCACGGGGCGCTCCTCATCCTTTATCGTGAGCTTGCTCACTGTCGACTTTATGGAGCGTACAAGAGCCTCGGCGCTCACAAACTCGGTGTAGACCATAGATGCTCCGAACCGCTTGCAGAGCAAACGGAAACCAATATCCGTAACATCCTCCATCGGAGCAAGAAATACCGGCTGGTGACCTAAATCAATATCGCGAACTTTCATAATTCATAATTCTTAATTCATAATTCATAATTGGCTGCGCTGAACCTCATTCCATAATTCAATCTGCGCCAACGTAATTATGAATTATGCATTATGAATTGTTCATTAATTCAATCTGCGCCAACGCAATTAAGAATTATGCATTATAAAAAAGAAAGTCGGGGTGAGCAGGCTCGAACTGCCGACCCCTACGTCCCGAACGTAGTGCGCTACCAACTGCGCTACACCCCGATTAACTTTCTTCTCTTGACTTAAAGACACTCTGGAAGCTGATATAACTTCTGTGAGTTGCTGCCTTTTATCAATATATAATAGCCTTGCGGCTGTTTTTTCTTTATTGCTTCTTTCACCTGTTCCACATCATGGAATTTGCGCAACGGTGTCTGGGCTTTCTCAAACTCTTCGCCCACCAGCCAAATGCTGTTTATGTCGGTTTTACCGATGAAATCGACAATTTTCTGGTGCTCTTCACCGCTTACGCTGCCAAGCTCGCCCATACTGCCGAGGATTGCCATCTTGGGACTTACGTCCATGTCGCGGAAGTTTGCCAGTGCCGCCATCATGCTTGTAGGGTTGGCGTTGTAGGCATCGACAATCAGCCTGTTGTGCTCTGTCACCTCCAGCTGCGAGCGGTTGTTCGACGGCTTATAGTTGGCAAGTGCGTTGTTTATTGACTCTTCGCTCACACCGAACCGTCGTCCTATCGTGATGGCTGCCAGCATATTCGATATGTTATATGAGCCTATCAGATGGGTCTGCACCGTGTGCCACTCTGTATTGCTGCCCTTCCAGCGGAATTTCAGGAACGGAGCACAGGATATCACCTCACCCCTGACATCTAAGCCTTCCTGCTCGTTCACGCCATATTTTATCAGCTTCAGTCCATCGGCAATGCCTGCAAGATATCGGTTATCGGCATCGATGAACACCTCGCTGCCAGCCTTTCCGCGCAAATAGTCGAACAGTTCACCTTTTGTCCTTATCACTCCTTCAAACGAGCCGAAGCCAAGCAGATGAGCACGTCCTACATTGGTTATCAGACCAAAGTCAGGCTCAGCAGTCTCCACCAAAGTCTTTATGTCGCCCGGGTGACTTGCTCCCATCTCAATCACGGCAATCTCATGCTCGGGACGTATGCGGAACAAAGTCTTCGGAACTCCGACGTCGTTGTTGAAATTTCCTTGTGTGTACAGTACGTTGTATTTTTCGCTGAGTACGGCTGAAACCAACTCCTTGGTTGTCGTCTTGCCGTTGGTGCCAGTGATGCCGATAACGGGAATGTCGAACATTCTGCGGTGATGGCGCGCCAGCATCTTGTATGTCTCCAAACAGTCGTCCACCAGAATACAGCGATTATCAGTGGCATATTCAGCTTCGTCAACCACTGCGTATGCGCAGCCTTTTCTCAGTGCCTCCAGCGCAAACTTGTTGCCATTGAACGACGCTCCTTTCAGTGCTATGAAGATGGAGCCTTCGGGGCAGTCACGGTTGTCTGTGGTAATCACAGGATGAGTCTGATAAATCTTGTATAACTCTGCTGTTTCCATTCGAAGTTCAAAATTTCGGCGCAAAGGTAACACTTTTTTAGCAATCTACCAAACAAAAGATGATTTTTTTATTGTTTTTATGAAAAAAATGTGTACCTTTGCACCCAAAATTATTAATCACATATTTTATATTAATATCACAGACATGGCATACAAGCGTATTTCGGCTGTCGAAGCCGCTTCGATGATTAAGAACGGAGAAAACATCGCCCTTAGCGGATTCACTCCCTCGGGAGCCGCCAAGGCAACCACCAAGGAGCTTGCCAAGATAGCTGCTGCAGAGCACGAGGCAGGCCGTCCTTTCCAGGTAGGAATATTCACTGGAGCTTCCACCGGTCAGAGCACCGACGGTGACATGGCAAACGCACAGGCTATCAAGTACCGTGCGCCTTACACCACCAACCCTGACTTCCGCAAGCATGTAAACATGGGCGAGATTGCATATAACGACATTCACCTCAGCCAGATGGCGCAGGAGCTGCGCTACGGATTCATGGGCGAGGTCGACTGGGCTATACTTGAGGTGTGCGACCTTGAGGAGGGCGAGACCACATGCCGCGCCTACCTCACATCGGCAGGAGGCATCAGTCCCACAGCCGCACGTCTGGCAAAGCACGTGATACTGGAGCACAACACCTTCCACAGCGCCAACGCAAAATATCTGCACGATGTCTATGAGCTGCAGGACCCGCCATACCGTCAGGCTATCCCCATCACAAAGGTGAGCGACCGCATCGGTGTGCCTTACGTTGAGATTGACGCAAAGAAAATCGCAGGTGTGGTGGAGTGCCATATCCCCGACGAGGCACGTGCCTTTAAGGACCTCGACCCGCTGACAACTCAAATAGGTCACAACGTGGCTTCGTTCCTGCTCAGCGACATGAAGCGCGGCATAATCCCGCAGTCGTTCCTGCCGCTGCAGAGCGGCGTGGGCACAACGGCAAACGCCATCCTCGCAGCACTGAGCCAGGACCCGAGCATTCCTAACTTCAACATCTTCACCGAGGTGCTTCAGGATGCAGTGGTGGACATGATGCTCGAAGGCCGTGTGCTCGACGCTTCGGCTTGCTCGCTCACCGTCACCAACGACTCGCTGATGAAGGTGTACGACAACATTGACTACTTTAAGAACCACCTGACACTGCGCCAGAGCGAGGTGTCAAACTCTCCGGAGCTTATCCGCCGACTGGGCGTCATCGCCATCAACACCGCCATCGAGGTGGACATCTACGGCAACGCCAACTCTACACACATCAGCGGCACGAAGATGATGAACGGCATCGGCGGCTCGGGCGACTTTGAGCGCAACGCATACATTTCTATATTCACATGTCCTTCAACAGCCAAGGGCGGTGTAATCAGCTCTGTGGTGCCGATGGTGAGCCACCACGACCACACGGAGCACGACGTGAACATCATCGTAACCGAGCAGGGTGTTGCCGACCTCCGCGGCAAGAGTCCTATGCAGCGCGCACAGTGCATCATCGAGAACTGTGCTCATCCTGACTACAAGCAGCTGCTGTGGGATTACCTGAAGATAGCAAAGGGCGGTCAGACACACCACTGTCTGCCGGCGGCATTCGCCTTCCACGACACTCTGGCACGCAAGGGCGACATGAAGCTCACCGACTTTGCCGAGTACGTGAAGTAAGTGTTCAGTGTAAAGTGTTTAGTGTTCAGTGAGGAGTGTGAAGTTTAACTTAAACACTGAGATAAAGCGACAGATACTGCGTTTTGTGATTGTGGGGCTTATCGCCACCGCAATCCAATACGCGGTATATTTTTTGATGCAGCTCGTGCTCAGCGGGCATCTTGGGCTGAACATCAGCATGACCGTGGGCTACATCGTGAGCGTTGTATGCAACTTCTATCTCACCACTTATTTCACTTTCAGCAGCAGGGCATCGGTCAGGAAGGCGGCGGGCTTTGGCTTTAGCCACGTCGTGAACTACACCCTGCAGATAGCTTTCTTCAATCTATTCTCTTTCCTCGGCGCGGGTCGCCTTGTGGCACCGGTGTTGGCAATGGGCTGCGCCATGCCCGTGAATTTCACCATCCTGCATTTTGTGTACAGCAGGAAAGGGCATACCAAGGACTCGTAGCCGCGCTCAAATCGGCGATTCAGGATTCTAATTCGCCGATTTACGTCACGCAAACGGCGATTGGTGGACTCATAATGCTTGTTTATTCAGTGCAAAGGTACGGAATTTTAAGTTCTCTGTGTCCGACATTGTCCGTAAATGTCCGACAAGCCTATTTTGTGGACAGGTTGGACGGGTTGGACAGGTATTTTCGAACCCTATGGGATTTACGTGTCACGTGTCACCACGATTTTTAAACGTTCCCGCCCGCCCGCGCGCGTGAAGAGTTGAAAATACCCGTCCAAGTTGTCCAAGTTGTCCACTGGCATTATTCCATGATGCACTTGTTTTACCTGGCAGCTTGGCGTAGCCGCTCAATAAATCAAAGCCGCTGAATTGATGCCAAGGGCATGGAAAAGAATAAAAAACATTAAAAAAGCCCCCATATTTAGCCAATTCTTCACTCTTCATTCTTCATTCTTCATTTTTTATATTAATTTTGCACCCGAAAAGCTCAGGGCCTTATAGTTCAATGGATAGAATAGCTCTCTCCTAAAGAGTAGATCCGAGTTCGATTCTCGGTGGGGCTACAAGAAACGGAGGTGTGTCAAAACCAACCTTCTATTTGTTTTTAGGCACGGATTACACGGATGTCACAGATTTTTTCTTTCACTAATATCTGTGTGTTCCGTGTAATCCGTGCCTAAATTTATATCATTATGATTATTTGTTTTTCATTTACAGGCTCTGCATATCGTTGAGCTTCTTGTAGTAGCCGTCCTTCTGAAGCAGTTCGTCGTGCGTGCCGCGCTCTACTATCTGACCTTCGTGAATAACGTAGATTTCATCGGCACTCTTGATGGTCGACAGACGATGGGCAATGGCTATGGTGGTGCGCGTCTTCATGAGCCGCTCCAGTGCGTCCTGCACCAGCCGCTCGCTCTCAGTGTCGAGCGCCGACGTTGCCTCATCGAGAATCAGTATCGGCGGGTTTTTCAGTATGGCGCGCGCTATGCTTATGCGCTGGCGCTGTCCGCCCGACAGGCGGCTGCCGCGGTCGCCCACGGTGGTGTCCATGCCGTGCTCGCTGTCCATTATGAAGTTGTAGGCGTTGGCTATCTTCGCCGCCTCGGCTATGCGCCGGTCGAGGTCGGTGCGGTCGGCATCCTCGGCAACGCTGAATGCGATGTTGTTGCGGAAACTGTCGTTGAACAGGATTGCCTCCTGGTT
>JAGAPI010000202.1 GCA_017623335.1 Prevotella sp. | reverse complement strand
CCTATCTGAAAGGCAAGGCTAAGGTGGAGGAAGGACTCGCCAAGGGACTGTTTGAGCGTCACGATGACAACAGCGTGTGGGCCGACCTCACCGACGAGGGACTCGACCAGAAGCTGCTGCTGCGCTCCGACGGCACATCGGTGTACATGACTCAGGACATAGGCACCGCCGAGATGCGCTTCAAGGACTTCCCCATCGACAAGATGATCTACGTGGTGGGCAACGAGCAGAACTACCACTTCCAGGTGCTTTCGATACTTCTCGACCGTCTCGGCTTTGAGTGGGGCAAGGGACTCGTGCATTTCTCCTACGGAATGGTGGAGCTGCCCAACGGCAAGATGAAGAGCCGCGAGGGAACGGTGGTGGACGCCGACGACCTGATGCAGCTGATGGTGAGCGATGCACGCAAGACCAGCGATGAACTTGGCAAGTTTGCCGACATGACCGAGGAGGAGCGCAGCGAGATAGCGCGCATCGTGGGAATGGGAGCGCTGAAGTACTTCATCCTAAAGGTTGACGCAAGAAAGAACATGCTGTTCAACCCCGAGGAGAGCATCGACTTCAACGGAAACACCGGTCCTTTCATACAATACACCTACGCACGCATCCGCTCAATAATGCGAAAGGCAGAAGGCATCGCCCTGCCCGACACTCTCGCCGACAACATGCCAGTTAACGAGAAGGAGAGCGACCTGATACAGAAAATCAATGCTTTCGGTGCGGCAGTGGCGCAGGCAGGCAAGGACTACTCGCCCAGCGGCATAGCCAACTACTGCTATGAGCTGACCAAGGAGTTCAACCAGTTCTATCACGACTACTCTATCCTCAACGCCGACACTGAGGAGGAGAAAATCGTGCGTCTGACAATCGCCAAGAACGTGGCAAAGACCATAAAGAACGGTATGGCGCTGCTTGGCATCGAGGTGCCGGAGAGAATGTAAAATGATTAATCCCCCAGACTACAGACATGACACAGTGCTGCCCTTGCCTCCCGAGGTAAGGGCAGACGCTTGGGCTGTGGATGCGGCATGCAGCGGCAACCCCGGTCCTATGGAATACCGTGGCATCGACCTTGCCACGGGGCAGGTGGTGTTTCACTTCGGTCCGTTGCACGGCACAAACAATATAGGCGAGTTTCTTGCCATCGTGCATGCCCTGGCGCTCATGCAGCAGCACGGCATAAGGAAGGCTATCTACAGCGACAGCGTGAACGCCATGCTGTGGGTGAAAAAGCGCCAGTGCAAGACCAAGCTGGAGCGCAATGCCAAGACCGAGCCGCTATACCAGATAATCGCACGTGCCGAGAACTGGCTGCGCACCCACCAGTATGACACCCCAATCATAAAATGGGAAACAAGACAATGGGGTGAGGTGCCTGCCGACTTCGGCAGGAAATAATCGGCATACAGTGCCGGGAAAACAAAAACAGAACTAAAATATTACACATTATTTATATATATCAGACAAAATGGAGAACCGACCTAAAACATCGCGCATAGAAGTGGTGGACGCCATACGTGCCATTGCCGTGACAATGATAGTATTGCTGCACAGCATAGAGCATTTCAATCTTTACAATCATGTGGACCCAAGCTCGCCGCTGCTGCAACTGTCAGACCTCATGGTGTGGGACAGCCTTTGGTTTGTCGTTGGCGGCAAGGCATACGCCATCTTTGCCCTGCTCTTTGGGTTCAGCTTTTATATAATGGACCGTAATGCCGCCCGACGCGGTGAGGATTTCCGTCTGCGCTTCTGTTGGCGAATGCTGTTGCTGTTCTGTTTCGGATGCTTCAACGGAGCGTTTTTCTGTGGTGAGGTGCTGGTGCTCTACAGCATTGTTGGATTGATACTGCCATTGGTGTGCCGTCTGAATACACGTACATTGCTTATAACAGCAGCGGTGTTGATGTTGCAGCCCGTGGAGTGGATAAAGCTGATTTACGCGGCATTTGTTGACAGTTCTGCCCCAATACTCATATTCGGCAGCTATTGGGATGAGTCAATAAAGATGCTCGATGAAGGTAATTTCTTCCAGACAGTAGTCTCAAATCTGTGGCAAGGACAGTTGTCAAGCCTTTCATGGGCTTGGGGAGCAGGCAGGTTCTGCCAGTCGGCTTCGCTCTTCATTCTTGGTCTGGTGGCAGGCAGACTGGAGTGGTTTGCCGACACTCCAGCCAACCGCAGCCTTTGGGGGCGT
>JAGAPI010000201.1 GCA_017623335.1 Prevotella sp. | reverse complement strand
TAGTAGATAACGATTTCTATGAAGCAGACTGCTATTTGCGTGGTACAAATCTGGTTGCAAAATACAATTATCTGAATGGTGCAAAGTCTGAGTATACTTACTACACACAAAATGCACATGGCGATGTTGTTAATCTGACGGATGAATCTGGTTCAGTTGTAAAGTCATATACTTATGATGCATTTGGTGTGGAGCAGAATATTGATGATTCAGATACAAACGCATTCCGTTATTGTGGTGAATATTATGATTCTGAAATAGGTATTATTTATCTGCGTGCTAGTTCCTGGGCATAGAGCAGAATAGCAGGAAAAGCCGACGACAATATCAGCCCCACACAGAAACTGAACACTATTGTCAGCTCCAGCCCCACATGAGGCATGAGCAGTGAAAACGGCGCTGTGCCGAGAATGGATATCCAGATAACATACTTACGTCCTATCCTGTCACCCACCGGTCCGCCAATCATCGTGCCCACTGCCGTGGCAGCAAGAAATACAAACAGGCACACCTGCGACAGCTGCACCGTGATACCGAACTTATCAATGAGATAAAAAGTGTAGTAGCTGGTGAGGCTCGCCATATAGACATATTTCGAGAATATAAGCACCAGCAGAATCACAAGCGAGAAGACCGTGAGCGGCATCGACAGTGGACGCTCACTCTGTACCTTCATCTGCAGATGGTCGGTTTTCATCTTGTTGATATATCCCTTAAACCAACGGTCGATGGGTATGCTCACGATATACGCTGCAATGGAGAACAAAATAAACCACACGATATTTTCCCTGCCGTATGGAGCCACTATGAGAGCCACGAGTAGCGGTCCCATTGCCGAACCGAAGTTGCCGCCCACCTGAAACGTGCTCTGAGCCAGTCCCCGTTTGCCTCCCGATGCCAGCGAAGCTATGCGCGAAGCCTCGGGATGAAGTATCGACGAGCCAAGTCCGATGATGAACACCGAGCACAGCACCCAATAGACGTTTGTGGCGTATGCCAGCCCAATGAGTCCCGCCATCGTGAACGTAGTGGCGAGCGGCAGACTGTAGGCACATGGTCGCTTGTCGAACACCAACCCTACAACTGGTTGAAACACCGATGCCGCCAACTGGTAAATCAGCGTCACCAGTCCAATCTCCGAAAACGACAGATGCAAATCATCTTTCAATATAGGATACGATGCTGTGAGCACCGCCTGTAATAGGTCGTTGAGCAAATGCGCCCCTCCCAATGCCACAAGCACACTCATCGCCACACTTGTTGCCTGATTTTCATTCCCGTTTTTCATAATCTTTCCACCTTATTGTATGTTTATATCCTGTTTTGGCGTGCAAAGTTATACATTTTCTCCCACACCTGCAAATAACACAAGAAAAAACTGACATATATGACAATGTTCAAAAAAGAGTTGCTGCAGCTGCAAGTTCCTGTGCATCCGCAGCAACTCACTGTATTAAAGGCGTATCTTTATGCCGGCATTAAACACAAATCCTTCGAGCGGAGCATAAATGTCACGGAACTCTGGATTGGTCAACGTACCGTTGTTGATGGTGTCAAAACGTGTCTGACGCCTGTCGGTGAAGTTCTCGAAGTTGGCAAACACAGAGAAATGCTCCCATATCTTCTCAACCATAAGCCCGAACATGGTGTAGGGTTTACCCTCCTTGCCGTCGCTCAGCTTCTGCTTGCTGTAGTAATACGACTCCAG
>JAGAPI010000200.1 GCA_017623335.1 Prevotella sp. | reverse complement strand
TAAAGATATTCAGACAATAAAATGAAAAGCTGACCTCGCATTTTAAGCTAACTGACTTTTCAGGAACAAGCGCCGAAAAGCAAAAATAAATATCGATTTTTTGACTTTTATTGCAAAAAGTTTTGGTATATGTCAATTTTTGTGTAATTTTGCACGAAATTTTATATATTGAATATACAAAACATAAGAAAATAAATTATGGCAGAAAATTTGGAAATCAAGGAACTCGACCAAGTGGTCGTGCGTTTCTCCGGTGACTCCGGCGACGGCATGCAGCTTGCCGGAAACATCTTCTCCACGGTGTCAGCCACCGTGGGCAACGGTATCTCTACATTCCCCGACTATCCCGCGGATATCCGCGCCCCACAAGGCTCGCTCACTGGAGTGAGCGGCTTTCAGGTGGCTATCGGTGCCGGCAAGGTGTTCACTCCCGGCGACTTGTGCGACGTGCTCGTTGCAATGAACGCCGCAGCCCTGAAGACTCAGCTGAAATACTCTAAGCCAAACGCCACCATCATCATCGACACTGATGCTTTCGGTCCCAAAGACCTTGAGAAGGCGCAGTTTGCCACAGCCGACTATCTTGGCGAGCTGGGCATCGACCCCGACCGCGTGGTGGCATGCCCCATCACACAGATGGTGAAGGACTGTCTTGCCGACAGCGGCATGGACAACAAGGCAATGCTCAAGTGCCGCAATATGTTTGCCCTCGGTCTGGTGTGCTGGCTCTTCAGCCGCGACCTCGACATCGCCTTCAACTTCCTGAAGGAGAAGTTTGCCAAGAAGCCGGGCATTGCCGAAGCCAACATAAAGGTGATTCAGGCTGGCTACGACTACGGTCACAACACCCACTCCTCGGCTATGAACGTCTACCGCGTGGAGACAAAGAACAAGGTGCCCGGACGCTACATGGACATCACCGGCAACAAGGCCACTGCCTACGGATTTATAGCAGCCGCCGAGAAAGCAGGGCTGAAGCTCTATCTCGGTTCCTACCCCATCACTCCTGCCACCGACGTGCTCCACGAGCTGTCGAAGCACAAGTCGCTCGGCGTAACCACCGTGCAGTGTGAGGACGAGATTGCAGGATGTGCATCGTCGTTAGGAGCATCGTTTGCCGGAGCGCTTGCCGTAACTTCGACATCGGGTCCCGGCATCTGCCTGAAGAGCGAGGCAATGAACCTTGCCGTAATCATGGAGCTGCCATTAGTGGTGCTTGACGTACAGCGCGGCGGTCCTGCCACAGGTCTGCCAACAAAGAGCGAGCAGACCGACCTGCTGCAGGTTCTCTTCGGACGTAACGGCGAAAGCCCAATGCCTGTGCTTGCCGCTACATCGCCAACCGACTGCTTCGACACGGCATACATGGCATCGAAGATGGCACTTGAGCACATGACTCCCGTAGTGGTGCTCACCGATGCGTTTGTGGCAAACGGCTCTGGCGCATTCAAGCTGCCTAACCTCGCCGACTATCCTGCCATCAATCCTCCCTACGTGCCCGAGGAAATGAAGGGCACATGGGCACCTTACCTCCGCAACGCAGAGGGTGTGCGCTACTGGGCTGTACCGGGCCGCGAGGGATTCCAGCACATTCTCGGCGGACTGGAGAAGGACAGCCAGACCGGCGCTATATCCACCAATCCCGAGAACCACGACCTCATGACCCATCTGCGCCAGGACAAAATAAACAACATTCCTGTGCCCAACCTTGAGGTGATGGGCGACGCAGATGATGCCGACCTGCTCATCGTAGGTTTCGGAGGCACATTCGGACACCTGCATGCAGCCATGGACACCATGCGCGCCGCCGGCAAGAAGGTGGCAATGGCACACATCAAGTACATCAACCCGCTGCCGAAGAACACGGCAGAGGTGCTGATGAAATACAAGAAAGTGGTTGTGGCAGAGCAGAACATGGGACAGCTCGCCGCCTATCTGAGAATGAAGGTGGACGGCTTCGTGCCATACCAGTTCAATCAGGTAAAGGGCCAGCCATTCGTGGTAAGCGAGCTGGTGGAGGCTTTCAATAAAATAATGGAATAAAAAATGAAGGAGTAAAATGAAGTAAAAAGGAGATAGAAGAAGTTAAAGGACATGTGTGTTGAGTGCATATACAACGGCAGAGACATACGTCCTCTAACTCCCTCTAACTTCCCTTAACTCCTTTTAACTCCCCATAAAATAAAAGACAATGGAATATACAGCTAACGATTTCAAAAAAGGTCAGCCGCGCTGGTGCCCAGGCTGTGGCGACCACTTCTTCCTGGCATCGCTCCACAAGGCAATGGCAGAGATAGGCGTTGCGCCTCACGAGACAGCAGTTATCAGCGGTATTGGTTGCTCAAGCCGTCTGCCCCACTATATGAATACCTACGGCATGAACACCATCCACGGACGTGCCGCAGCAATTGCCACTGGAGCCAAGGTGGCTAACTCTAAGCTCACGGTATGGCAGGTAAGCGGCGACGGCGACGGTCTCGCCATCGGCGGTAACCACTTCATCCACGCCAACCGCCGCAACATCGACCTCAACATGATTCTGCTCAACAACCGCATCTACGGACTCACCAAGGGACAGTACTCTCCCACCAGTCCCCGAGGCTTCGTGAGCAAGTCGAGCCCTTACGGCACCGTTGAGGACCCGTTCCGTCCGGCAGAGCTGTGCTTCGGAGCACGCGGTCATTTCTTCGCACGTGCTGTGGCAACCGATGCTCCCGGCACCATCGACATACTGAAGGCTGCCTACAACCACAAGGGAGCCGCCGTGTGCGAGATTCTGCAGAACTGCGTGATTTTCAACAACGGCACCCACGACAGTGTTTACGACAAGGCTGGGCGTGCCAAGAATGCCATCTACCTGAAGCATGGCGAAAAGATGGTCTTCGGCGAGAACAATGAGTACGGTATCGTGCAGGAAGGCTTCGGCGTTAAGGCTGTGAAGCTGGGTGAGGACGGATACACAATTGACGACGTGCTTGTACACGATGCACACTGCGAGGACGACACCCTGCAGTTGAAGCTGGCAGAATTGGAGTGGCCGGTGGCTCTCGGAGTAATCCGCGACGTTGACGCTCCTACCTACAACGAAGCCGTGGAGGCACAGATTGAGGAGGTTAAGGCAGCCAAGAAGTATCACAACTTTGCCGAGCTGCTGGAGACCAATGACATCTGGGAAGTAAAGGAATAAGCAGCAAAACAGAAAACAAAAATCCTGCTGATAAGGATTCCGTGAACGGGAGGTGTCAGAACCAACCGTCTACTTACTTTTAGGCACGGATTACACATTAGTTGACGAGTGAACTAATGTGTAATCCGTGCCTAATTTATGTCAGAGTCAGTCGGGAAACTGTATCTCCATCTGCCCGTCGCCAAGCAGGTTGTACGACATTCGGTGATAGGGTGTTACCCCGTGCAGCCTTATTCCCTCGCGGTGCTTTTTCGTGGGATAGCCTTTGTTGCTGCGCCAGTCGTAGTAAGGGTATTCCTCGGCGAGACGGTTCATGTAGTCGTCGCGGTAGGTCTTTGCCAGTATGCTTGCGGCAGCTATTGCGAGATATTTGCCGTCGCCCTTCACTATCGTGGTGTGTGGCAGAATGAGTCCCGTCTGAGGGTCGCGGTAGGGCTTGAACTTATTGCCGTCCACGATTATCGCCTCAGGGCGCACGGTCAGCTGGTCCACCGCCCTGTGCATGGCAAGTATCGAGGCGTTGAGAATGTTTATCTTGTCTATCTCCTCGGGCGTTACAATGCCCACCGCCCACGCCAGTGCGTCGCGTTCTATCTCCGTGCGCAGTTGGTAGCGGCGTTTCTCCGTGAGCTGTTTTGAGTCATTGAGCAAGTCGTTGTGATAGTCCGTGGGCAGTATCACCGCAGCGGCATACACGCTGCCTGCAAGACAGCCGCGCCCTGCCTCGTCGCAGCCCGCCTCAATCTTTCCCTCGTAGTAATGCGGCAGCAATATGTTGTGAGTC
>JAGAPI010000199.1 GCA_017623335.1 Prevotella sp. | reverse complement strand
TTTTTTTTGCAAAAAACATCAAATTTGCTGTTTTTTTATTTGTTATTGGCATTTTCCCGTCCGTTTTCTTGCTTATTTAAATAATAATGTGTAATTTTGCACACGATACATGAATTGTGCAATAGACAGCCATAGTGAATTATGTCAATATCGAAGACAAGACAAAAACTGGTAGATGTAGCAAGACAGCTCTTCGCAAAAAACGGGCTGGAAAACACTACTATGAACGACATTGCCCTTGCTTCAGGCAAGGGACGACGCACATTATATACCTATTTTAAAAATAAGGAAGAGGTATATTATGCCGTGATAAAGTGTGAGCTGGAACGTCTGTCGGACAAACTTGACGAGGTGGCAGCAAAGCGCACGCGTCCGCAAGATAAGATAATAGAGCTTATCTACACCCACCTGAACATGATAAAGGAAACGGTAGTCCGCAACGGCAACCTGAGAGCAGAGTTTTTCCGCAACATCTGGATGGTGGAAAAGGTACGCAAGAACTTTGACGAGGACGAAATAGAACTGTTCCGAAAAGTATATGCAGAGGGAAAGGCAGACGGAGAATTCGACATCGAGAATATAGAACTGGTGGCAGACATCACACACTATTGCATCAAAGGGCTTGAAGTGCCATACATATACGGCCGTCTGGGACATGGAATGACCGAGGAGACAAGCAAGCCGCTCGTGACAAGAGTGGTGTATGGAGCATTGGGCAAATCGCTCCTAAAATGACACTGAGGAATATTCTGCCAAGCCTACATAAATAATATATATAAATAGAAATTGCAAATTAAACAATATAAATTAATAAAAATGGGATTATTGACAGGTAAGACAGCCCTGATTACAGGCGCTGCACGCGGTATCGGAAAAGCTATCGCACTGAAATTCGCAGAGGAAGGTGCCAACATTGCATTCACCGACCTTGTGATTGACGAAAACGGAAAAGCAACAGAAGCAGAAATAGCTGCAAAAGGCGTAAAGGCCAAGGGATATGCAAGCAATGCTGCCGACTTTGCACAGACAGAAGAGGTGGTAAAGACTGTGAAGGAAGAATTTGGCTCTATCGACATTCTGGTAAACAATGCCTGTATCACCAAGGACGGTCTTATGCTCCGCATGACTGAGCAGCAGTGGGACGCAGTGATTGCGGTGAACCTGAAAAGCGCGTTCAACTTCATCCACGCCTGTGTGCCGGTGATGATGCGCCAGCGTGGCGGCAGCATTATCAACATGGCATCTGTAGTGGGTGTTCACGGCAACGCAGGACAGGCAAACTATGCAGCATCAAAGGCAGGCCTCATTGCTCTTGCAAAGAGCATCGCGCAGGAGATGGGTCCAAAGGGAATCCGTGCCAATGCCATCGCTCCTGGATTTATCGAGACAGCCATGACTGCCGCACTGCCTGATGCTGTGCGCGAGGAGTGGAAGAAAAAGATTCCATTGCGCCGCGGCGGTCAGACTGAGGATATCGCCAACGTTGCAACCTTCCTCGCCAGCGACCTTTCAAGCTATGTGAGCGGTCAGGTGATTCAGGTTGATGGTGGCATGAACATGTAATGATAACATTATTATGACTGTTGTTTACGAAGACAATCATATTATTGTAGTGAATAAGGACAGCGGAGAAATCGTACAGGGCGACAAGACCGGCGATACTCCGCTGTCTGACACCGTGAAGGAATACATCCGCCAGAAATACAACAAGCCAGGCAACGTGTTTCTCGGTGTCGTGCATCGTCTCGACCGCCCCGTGAGCGGTCTTGTCGTATTTGCAAAGACTTCAAAGGCACTGACACGCCTGAACGAGATGTTCAGGACCAACAGCGTACATAAAACCTACTGGGCAATAACGCGCAACACCCCGCCACAGCCCTCAGGACGGTTGGAGCAATGGATTGTGCGCAACGAAAAGCAGAACAAGAGTTATGTGTACAACCGCGAGGTGCCCAACAGCAAAAAGGCTGTACTGGAATACAGCACCATCGGCACAAGCGATAATTACACGCTTATTGAGGTGCGCCTCATGACCGGCCGCCACCATCAAATACGCTGTCAGCTCGCAGCCATGGGATGCCCCATCAAGGGCGACCTGAAATATGGTGCGAGGCGAAGCAATCCCGATGGCTCCATATCACTTATGTCGCGCCACGTTGAGTTTGTGCATCCCGTAAGCAAGGAGACAATCAGCCTCTCGGCACCACTGCCGCCCCACTCCCTGTGGACTGCCTTTTAAGGTACTTAAGACCGTTAAATAAAATACATTATTGTCTTAATTATGTGTGCCTTTACGGCAGTCTTACCTGCTCCTTGCTTCCCGTGACCTTGGTTCCTATGACAATGCCCTGCGTGCTTATCT
>JAGAPI010000198.1 GCA_017623335.1 Prevotella sp. | reverse complement strand
TAAAGAAATGACAAGAGAAGAATTAGTAAAAGAGATTTTCACAAAGAAATCGTTTCTTTGTGTGGGACTTGATACTGACTTGAAGAAGGTGCCGCAGCATCTGCTCGACCGTGAAGACCCTATCTTCGACTTCAACAAGGCTATTATCGACGCCACCGCTCCATACTGTGTGGCTTATAAGCCCAACCTTGCTTTCTATGAGGCTTTTGGAGTGAAGGGCATTATCTCGTTTGAGCGCACGGTGAAGTACCTCAACGAGAACTATCCCAACCACTTCATCATTGCCGATGCAAAGCGTGGCGACATAGGCAACACCAGTGCCATGTATGCCCGTACTTTCTTCGAGGAGTATAACATCGACTCGCTCACCGTGGCACCGTATATGGGTGAGGACAGCGTGAGCCCGTTCCTTGCTTACGAGGGCAAGTGGGTGATACTGCTGGCGCTGACAAGCAACAAGGGCAGCCATGACTTCCAGCTCACAGCCGATGCCGATGGCGAGCGCCTGTTTGAGAAAGTGCTGAAGAAGAGTCAGGAGTGGGGCAACGACCGCAATATGATGTATGTTGTGGGTGCGACCCAGGGCAAGATGTTCGAGGACATACGCCGCGTGGCTCCTACCCATTTCCTGCTGGTTCCAGGTGTCGGTGCTCAGGGCGGCAGTCTTGAGGAGGTTTGCAAGTATGGCATGACCGACGACTGCGGTCTGCTCGTGAACAGCAGCCGTGGCATCATCTATGCTTCGCAGGGTGAGGACTTTGCCGAGGTGGCTGCGCAGAAGGCAAAGGAACTGCAGGAGCAGATGGCGGAGATACTGAATAAGAGTGTTTAGTGTTCAGCGTTCAGTGTTTAGTGTGGAGTTAAGATGAAGATTATCAACGACCCGTTATACGGATTTATAGACATCCCCGACGGACTGCTTCTTGACATTGTGAAGCATCCGCTGATGCAACGGCTCACACGCATCAACCAGCTCGGTATGGCAAGCGTGGTCTATCCTGGTGCCCGCCATTCAAGGTTCCTGCACAGCATCGGGGCATTCCATTTAACGAGTCAGGCGATAATGTCGCTCCAGCAAAAGGGGCATTTCATCTTTGACAGTGAGGCAGAGGCAGTTGAGGCTGCCATCCTCATGCACGACATCGGGCACGGACCTTTCAGCCATGTGCTTGAGCATACCATCATCAGCGGAATATCCCACGAGGATATCTCGCTGATGATGATGGAACGGATAAACCGCGACCTTAACAACCAGCTTGGGCTTGCCATAAGCATATTCAAGGATAATTATCCCAAGCGTTTTCTCCACCAGCTCATAAGCAGCCAGTTGGACATGGACCGTCTGGACTATCTGCGGCGTGATGCTTTCTTCACAGGTGTGAGCGAGGGCAACATCGGCAGTGCCAGAATAATAGCCATGCTTGACATGCTTGACGATAATCTTGTGGTGAACTACAAGGGAATAAACCCGATAGAGAACTACCTCATCAGCCGCCGCACGATGTACTGGCAGGTGTATCTGCACAAGACTGTGGTGGGTTATGAGAAGATGCTGGTGAGCCTGCTCAGCCGTGCGAAGCATCTGACCGCCATTGGCTGCGACGTGTTTGCGCCGCCGGCTCTCAGTTATTTTCTGCGTAATGATGTGGATGCGGAATGGTTTGCCGCTCATGATGAGGCATTTCAGATGTATCTGATGCTCGATGACAACGACATAATGAGTGCAATCAAAGTGTGGGCGATGAGCGATGATAAGATCCTCTCAACTCTTGCCACAAACATATTGACCCGCCGGCTGTTTAAGGTGGAGGTGTTCGATGAGCCTGTGTCGCAGGAATATGTTGACGTGATAGCTCAGAGTATCTCAAAGAAAATGGGCATCTCCATGGAGGACACCCATTATCTTGTGAGCGTGAACGCTATTCAGAAAGATACTTACGACATCTCCGACAACAGCATCACGATTGTGATGAAGGACGGCACGACAAAGGACATTGCCGAGGCGTCGGAAATACTCAACGTGCAGACTCTGGCAAAGAAAAATAGGAAGTATTTTCTTTGCTACCAGCGTTAGTGTTCACTAAATCAGATTCTCATTACATTCTTAACACCCTTGACTGTGCGGAGCCGCTTTATCAGCGCCTCCAGCTTCGATATGTCCTCGACCATCACCACGAGGTTGCCGCTGAACAGACCGTCGTGGCTGTCAATGCTGATGCTGCGCAACGACAGTTTTTCTTCTTTACTGATGATTGAGGTGAGGTTGTTCACGATACCTATGTCATCATTTCCAACAACCCTCAGTGTGATGCTGTATTGCGACTGTCCCTTGCCGCTCCATCTTGCCCTGATAACACGATAGCCAAAACGCTTGCGCATCTCGGGAGCGTTGGGGCAGTCGGTGCGGTGAATCTTCACGCCGCCCGTAACGGTCACGAACCCGAACACATCGTCGCCGTAGATTGGGTTGCAGCAGCGCGACAACTGGAAGTCTATTCCCTTCAGGTTGCGGTCAATCACGAGCACATCGTCACAGGTCTTGGCTATCACCTCGTTGGCGCTCACATAGTTGTAGCCGTCAGCGCTCTTACCTGTAGGAGCATCCTGATGAATGTTGTCATCGTGACGCTTTATCTCTTGATAGGTTTCAATAATGTCGTTGATGTCAATCTGCTGTTCCGCCACTTTGTGATAGAAGTCGCGGGTTTCCTTGAATCCCATCTTCTTGATGAGGCGTGCCATAACTGACTCCTCAATCTCTATCTTTCTGTTCCTGAACTTTCGCTCTATTATCTCCTTAGCGTATGCCGCCTCTCCCTGCTGTGTGGCACGCAGTGCCAGTCGTATTTTCGATTTTGCGCGTGATGTCTGTACAATGTTGAGCCACTCCGGCTTTGGCTTCTGTGTAGAGACGGTCATAATGTCCACGGTGTCGCCGCTGCGCAGCTGTTCGCGGAAGGTCACCACCTTATTATTATTTATACGCGCGCCTGTGCATGTGTTTCCCACATTGCTGTGTATGTGGTAGGCAAAGTCGAGCACTGTGGCTCCTTTGGGAAATTTGAACAGGTCGCCTTTGGGAGTGAACACAAACACCTCGTCCTCATACAAGTCCATACGGAACTGGTCCATCACCTGCATGTCGTCGCTGTTTTCCAAAATGTTGCGTATGTTGCCAAGCCACTCATCGAGCCCGTTCTCACCCTTCACACCTTTATATCTCCAGTGTGCCGCCACACCCTTTTCTGCCACTTCGTCCATGCGTTCGGTGCGTATCTGCACCTCTACCCATTTATTCTCAGGACCGAGCACGGTGATATGCAGACTCTCATAACCGTTCGACTTCGGCACGCTGAGCCAGTCGCGCAGTCGCCTTGGGTTGGGCTGATACATGTCGGTCACGATGCTGTACACCTGCCAGCAGTGCATCTTTTCTTTCTCAAATGGTGAGTCGAGAATCACACGTATGGCAAACAGGTCATAGATACCCTCAAAGCCACACTGCTGTTTCTTCATCTTTTGCCAGATGGAGTGTATGCTCTTGGTGCGCCCCTTGATGTGGAACTTCAGTCCCACAGCCTCCAGCTTTTCTTTTATAGGTTTTATAAAGGCATCGATATACTTATCGCGCTCAGCCTTGGTGGCATTGAGCTTGTCCTTTATCATATAGTAGGCATCGTGCTCTAAGTATTTCAGCGACAGGTCCTCAAGCTCGCTCTTCAGCTTGTAGAGTCCCAGCTTGTGGGCGAGGGGAGCGTAGAGATAGGCCGCTTCTTCCGAAATCTTGCGGCGCTGCTCGTTGTCGGGCATATCCTTAATGGAGCGCATCAGGCTCACGCGGTCGGCAATCATTATGAGAATCACCCTCATGTCCTCGGCAAACGACAGCAGCAGGTTGCGGAAATTCTCCGACTCCACCACAGGTGCCTTGGCATAGAGCTCCTTGATGCGCTGCAGTCCGTGGAGAATCTGCTTCACCGACTGACCATATTTCTCGCCCACCTCATCGAGCGTTATCACACTCTTTTCCACACTTTCTCTAAGCAGGATTGCCTTAATGCCGTCATCCCTCAGACCAATCTCCTTTTCTGCAAGCTCAGCCGTGAGATAATCCTCGGGAGTTGGCGCTATTGGTGTCACAAAATCACTTTTCCCTTCCATAATTTGTCTACATTTTGTTAAATACCATTGCAAAGATACACTTTTTTATTGATTTATTTTTCAGTTTCGGTATTTTTTTGTACTTTTGTAATATTAATTACTAATTTTATTAATTATGTTAACACAAAACGACCTAAAACAGATAGCCGACAAAGGCATCAGTGAAGAGAAACTCAACTATCAGTTGGGGCAGTTTAAAACCGGATTCCCATTCCTCAAACTTGAGGCTGCGGCTTCCATTGATAAGGGTATAGCCAGTCCTTTTGAGGCTGCACGTAAGTGCTATATTGACACTTGGAATGCCTATAAGGCAGAGGGCAAGCGTGTGGTGAAGTTTGTTCCTGCATCGGGAGCTGCCAGCCGTATGTTTAAGGACATGTTCGCGTTTGTTGACGCTGACTATGACGTGCCGACTACTGATTTCGAGAAGAAATATTTCGATAACATCGAGAAGTTTGCTTTTTATGATGCTCTCAATGAAGTTTGCCAAAAGAATGAGGGTAAGACCGTAAAAGAGCTTATTGCCGCAGGCAACTACAAGGCTGTGGCTGCCAATATGCTGAAGCCTGAAGGGCTGAACTACGGTCAGCTGCCAAAGGGCATGCTGTTGTTCCACAAATATCCCGAGGGCGCCCGCACTCCAATGGAGGAGCACCTTGTAGAGGGCGCGCTCTATGCGGCAAGCGAGGGCAAGTCAATAGTTCACTTCACGGTGAGCCATGAGCACCTTGACTTCTTTAAGAATAAAGTGGCAGAAAAGGTGCAGTATTATGCCGACAAGTTTGGAATAACTTACGACATATCATTCTCTGAGCAGAAGCCGTCTACCGACACCGTGGCAGCTAATCCCGACGGCACTCCTTTCCGCAATGCCGACGGCAGTCTGCTGTTCCGCCCTGGTGGTCATGGAGCGCTCATCGAGAATCTAAACGAGATAGATGCCGACATTATCTTCATAAAGAACATTGATAATGTGGTACCCGACCGTCTTAAACCAGAGACTGTGGAGTATAAGCAGGTGATTGCCGGACTGCTCGTCACTCTGCAGGAAGAGGCTTACGACTGGCTGCGCATTCTCGACAGTGGCAATTACACCCATGACATGATAGAGGATCTGATTCGTTTTGTGCAGCAGGAGCTGTGCTGCCGCAAGAGCGACATCAAGGAGCTTGAGGATGCCGACCTCGTTATTTACCTGCGCAAGAAGCTCAACCGCCCGATGCGTGTATGCGGAGTGGTGAAGAATGTGGGCGAGCCCGGTGGCGGTCCGTTCCTCACATACAATCAGGACGGCACAGTGAGTCTGCAGATTCTTGAGAGCAGTCAGATTGACAAGAGCAATGAGGAGTATATGAAGATGTTCGCACAAGGAACCCACTTCAATCCGGTAGACCTTGTTTGTTCAGTGAAGGACTATCAGGGCAAACCGTTCAACCTGCCCGACTTCGTTGACCCCACAACAGGTTTCATCAGCCAGAAGAGCAAGGGCGGCAAGGAGCTGCAGGCTCTGGAGCTTCCCGGATTGTGGAATGGTGCCATGAGCGACTGGAACACAATCTTCGTAGAGGTGCCGCTCGGTACATTCAATCCCGTGAAGACTGTCAACGACCTGCTTCGCGAGCAGCATCAGTAAAGGAAGTGAAGAATGAAGTTTTTCTTCATTCTTCACTCTTCATTTAAATAATAAAAGCGGTTACCT
>JAGAPI010000197.1 GCA_017623335.1 Prevotella sp. | reverse complement strand
TCCTCCAAAAGTCCACTTTGCTGTGACACCATGAAACTCGGGAGCCTCTTCCGACTGCTCAAGATTGTCGTTCAACCAACCGCTGTGACCGCCCTTGCGGTTACAGCCATAGAAATAGACACGCTGTCCCCACGGACATGAGTCAAGAACCTTGTCGGTATAGGCATAGCTGATATTCGAGTCCATGATGTTTTCCGACATTTTACAATTCACAATGAAAAACTGCGAGTCGTGATGATAACGGCCAAGCACAGTGGGACGCTTTGCATCAAACTCCGAGTTTGTGACTACCAGCTTTTTACTCTTGTCACCACGCCCGTCGTGCCAGATGATGGCACGCCCGTCGCCGTAAAACTTGCAGCGGGTGGCATAGCACCATCCGCGGGGACACAGGAAGTCAACACCGGGACAACGAAGGAACAGGTCGGCATGATAATACATGCCGCCCGACTGCGGCGCCCAAAGCGAGAGAGCATCGTTGCCGTCTGCCCAGACATTGCTGTTGAGCACTATGGTGCGTGTGGCACGTCCGAAGATTGCCATCTGGTGGGTTGTGGTATTTTCCACTGTTGTGCCATAATTGTTGTACACCGTCAGTCCGCTTATCACACAATCATCGGCTCCTTCTTGAAGCACTATCACTCCATTGCCCACAGGCTTATCGTGATATTCCCTTACTTTCTGTGTTTTTGCAGTTTCAGCCAGCACAAGAATGGTACTGTCACGGTTCTCGCCCACAAGCACTATGTTCGGGCGGTCAATTATCACCTTTTGATTGTAGACTCCATTGAGAATAAGTATTTTATACGGACTCTCAGGATTTGCCGGAGCTTTTTCTATTGCCGCCTGTATGCTCCCGCCAGGCTTCACCACAGCATCAAAATCCTCACGGCAGGGCTTCGGAGCACGAAACATCTCGATTGTGCCATTCTCGTTGGCTCCCTTGGAATCAATGTTTATGTTCACTTTATTCTTAGGGGCGTGCTTGTCAGCCCACTGGCTATAAAGAGGATACAATTCAGCAGGACGCTCACCGAACCACGAATAACCGTTGCGGCGCTCATAGCCGATGTCCTCCAAACGGCGGCGGGGCAGCCCGTCACGGTCGCAGACGTATGGCTCACAGCGGTCAAGATCATAATATCTTGCCCACATTGGCGTTTTCACCGTGCTGTCCTCCACAAGTTTTCTATCACGGCGCTCTCCGTCATCACCCTTCGCATATATGAGTTTAAGACCTGTCAGCTTATATTTGTCAAACCACTGCATGGCACCATGAATTGCCGCCTTCACCTGCTTACTTGGCTTTTTTATCTCCATGAGAAATCTCACGATGGCGGCACTCTCCATAGAACAATACGAAGGCAATTCGTATGCACGTGCCGGAGCTGGAGCGAATGTCTCACGGTCGTGCTGCTGACACCATATTGTCGGCTTGCCGTTGACCACAATCTGAGTTTTCAAGATACACTCCACACCCTTGTCTATCGCCTTCTTTATTCTTACCTTCTGAGACTTGTCACACAACTGGCTGTCAAACGGAGCCTTTCCATCCGCAACGTCACGCAGCAATGTCATGGTGTTGATCATCGCATCGTCATTATAAGTAATGTGTATCTGATAGTCACGCATCTCTGGCCAGAACTGAGGCCATCCTCCATTGTCGTACTGTCCGCTCAACAGATACTCCACTCCTTGGCAGAAAGCATCGCGATATCTCCTGTCACCGGTAGCCTTATATAATCGGGCAAGAAATTTCAGCTGAGTGTTTGTTGCGCCATTGTCGGTAGTCGAGTCATTGCGGCGGCTCTTCTCTCTCTCAATCTCTGCCTTTTCCTCATCAGTCAAAGGCTTTGCCATGTCGATGTTCTTGGGCCAGCCGCCAGTGACACGCTGATAAAGCAATATCTGGTCACCAACACGGCGAGCCTCGGGTGTTTTGAAGAACTCAGAGCGTGTCTCATTCATTAAAGACCGCCTGCGCTGTGCTACGGATGTATTGCACACCATAATAAGTATAAGAATCATAACTGCCCCCAAAGCCTTGTTAAAAGGATAAAGTCTAATGTTCATAATGTTCTGTAGTTTTGTTTTTAAGTTGTTTTTGTTGTCTTTATTCTTTAGGTGTAAGAGTTTGTTTTCTTACACCTACCTCCTGTGTTGTCAGGCATGCAATTAAGGCTTTTTCAAAAAGGTCCGATGTTTTGTGTTTCATCGGACCTTCTGTTATTCAATCTTTGTTTTGAATGTTCTTTTTATTCTGCACCCTCAGGCTTCATGTTGGTATAGACGTTCTGCACGTCATCGAAGTCCTCGAGCTTCTCAACCATCTTGTCGATAGTGGCACGCGCATCTGCGTCAACATCCTTGAGGTCATTAGGAACGTAGGTGAACTCACCGCCGACATCCTCGAAACCCTTTTCCTCAAGGAACTTGTGGATTGCTCCGAAGCTCTTCGGGTCGCCGTAGATGGTGATTGTTCCCTCTTCCTCGTCCTCATCATACTCGTCCTCAACGTTGAAGTCGATCAGTTCAAGAATCAGGTCATCCATGTCAACGCCGTCCTTCTTCTTGAATGTGAACACACACTTGTGGTCGAAAAGGAATGCGAGGCTTCCCGTTGTGCCGAGGTTACCGTTGAACTTGTTGAACACCGAACGGACATCGCCCACGGTACGTGTGGTGTTGTCGGTCAGGGT
>JAGAPI010000196.1 GCA_017623335.1 Prevotella sp. | reverse complement strand
TGGCTGCAAGATTGACGGGGCATCAAGCGACTCGTTCAGAGTGCTTGACTATGGTTACGCCAAGGACACATGGAGTGTGTATTTCTTTGGAGCTAAAGTCGAGGGAGCATCTTCCGACAGTTTCACGGTTCTTGGGGACTGGTATGCCAAGGACACGTGGAACATATACTATGAGGGCGCAAAAACCAGCGCTTCGACAAACAATTTTGAAGTGCTTGGCGACGGCTACGCCAAAGATAGCTGGAACACTTATTATAAAGGGAAGAAAATTTGAAGGAGGTGTGTCAAAACCAACCTTCTACTTTCTTTTAGGCACGGATTACACGGATTTCACTGGATGGCAAAAGAAATTTTTCCGTGAAAATCCGTGTAATCCGTGCCTAATTTATGTCATTATGATTACTTGTTTTCATTTTGACAAACCCTCCTCGTAATTCAAAATTCTACTCCCTCAAACACTCCATGGGATTGCTCCGCGCTGCCTTTACCGCCAGTCCCACGATGGTGAGCACGGCTATCAGCACGGCGGCAATGCCCACAACGGCGTAGCCCCACCATGCCTGCGGCACACGGAAGGAGTAGTCCTCCAGCCACCATTCTATGAGCTTGTAGGCTATCGGGCAGGCTATCACAAACGATATGCCGACGATGATGATGAACGGGCGGAGCAGCTCCACGATTATCTGCTGCGGACGTATGCCGAAGATTCGCTTCACGGCGATGGAGCGGCGGCGCTGACGGATGTAGATGGTCGACATGGCGAGCAGTCCGAGCGATGCCACGATTACGGAGATGACGGCAAATACCAGCACTATGGTGAGCACCTGATGCTGTTGCTTGTAGGCCTCGTCGATGATGTCGTCAAAATATTGTGCGCAGTCTACAAATGGCATGCCGGGATTTATCTCGGCATAAAGCCCGGCAAGGCGCTTAAGGTTTTCGGCATGGTTGCCCGTGGTCTTTATCAGCGTGTGCCAGGGATAGCTTTTCTCAGTGTCGAGATAGGTAATCCAGATGGGAGGCTGCTCGGCGACGAGCATTGAACCGTAATGGAAATCGGTGAATGTTCCCTTCGACACGATGCGCCCTCCATTCTTGATTATGGCAGGCTGTGTGGAGTTCTCTTTCAAGCCCAGCTTGGCGTATGTAGATTTTGTAAGATATACGAAAAACTCCCCTTTATCGTTGCCGAAGTCCGACTCTGCAATATGGTTGTCGTGTATCAGTTTGATGCCGAGAATGTCGAATGCCACGGTGTCGCAGCACAGATGCCTGAACGGAGCAGTCGTGCCGTTCTCCAGCTGCATGGTGTTGTTGTTGAGGAAAGCGTGAGGATGTCCGCACGTCAGTCCCACCTTTTCCACCCACGGCTCCTGCTTCAGCTTGTCTACCAGCACCTTTATCTTGTCCGGTCCCATGCCGGAGTTCATATTGCTCATCAGTATCATGTCGGCAGTGTTGTAGCCCAATGGTGCCTCAATCATGCCGCGAATCTGGCGGTAGAACATCATGCAGCCTATGAGCATGACGCACACGATAGTGTATTGCACGCCAATCATAAGATGACCGTAGATGCCGCTGATGCGTGAGTGAAGCTCGCCGCGCATCACGTCGAGCGGCTTGTAGCCCGAGATGACCATGGCAGGCACTATGCCCGACAGCGTGCCGAGCACAACCATCGCCACCACGAATATGGCGATGAACGTTGGGGTGATGTTGTGCACCACCGACAGAGGATAATTCACCACCTCGGAGGCGTATGGCGCAAAACACTCGGCAAGCAGCACCGCCAGCACAAACGACACTGCACAGAGCAATATCGTCTCACCCACAAGCCTTGCCATCACAGCCCTGCGCTTTGTGCCTAAGAGCTGGCGCGTTGCCATCTCCTTGGCG
The DNA here is from genome assembly GCA_017623335.1 of Prevotella sp. The sequence continues at coordinate 866 of JAGAPI010000196.1, read as the reverse complement.
CGGAACGTAGCCTGTGCGGTGGTGAGGTTGATGTAGTTGAGAATGGCGAAGAACAGCAGTACCAGTGCCACGATGTCGAGCACGCGCATCATCGAGGCGTCACCACGGTTGAAGTCGCTGCTCCACTTCTCATCGAAGTACAGGCTGCGCAGAGGGTGCAGCTGCACATCGGCATCGTCGGGGTAGAACTGCATTATCCAATAAAATCCCATGAGGAACTTCTTCATGTCGGGCAGCTTTGCCGCAAGGTCGGCATTCTTCTTTGCAAGCAAAAAGGTGTAGGCAGAAGAGGCATTGCTCATACTCTCATTGTTGTACGGATTATTGACCATGAGCAGCTCGGCGCGCAATATCACGCTGGCATTGGGCAGCACGCTGTTCTCGATATCCTTCACCACCGCCACGATGTTGTGGGGAATGCTGTCGTTGCCGTCGGTAAAGCTGATGGTTTTTCCCACTGCGCTGCGGTCGCCGAACATCTTGCGGGCATAGCTCTGCGAGATCACGCAGTTGTGGTCGGACATGGCAAACTGCTCCTTGTTGCCCTCGACCACCTCCACGGTGAAGATGTTGAAGAAAGCCGAGTCGGCAAAGAGTGCCTGCTCCTGAGTGGTCTCCTCGTCAATCCTGATGTTTATTTTCTCGGTCGCCACGCTCACCGCGCTCTCTATCTCGGGATAGCGCGGGGCGATGTGGCGCGGCATCCAGTAGCCGTTGGGATATTGGTTCTTCATGCACGACAGCAGGTATATCCTGTCAGCCTTTTCCTGAAAGGAGTCGGTGCTCATCTGCCGCTCCGTGTACACGGCAATGAGCACCACGAAAGCCAGCGAGATGCTCAGTCCGAACACGTTGATGAAGGTGTA
>JAGAPI010000195.1 GCA_017623335.1 Prevotella sp. | reverse complement strand
GGCCGTGAGAGCGGATATAACGACCAGTTGACGGGTGTTTACACCAAAATGTGCGAGAACAGAATGTACGGTCTGCAGATGAGCATTGGCTTTGCCGAGGTGCTCTCGCAAAACTACGACATCAATACCAGCAGCGATGAGTGGCGTTATGTGCGTGAGTATGATTATAAAAATTCCGATGTGGAGACAGTCATCAATAATATCTGGAAGAACACCTACAGTTGTATAGCCAATCTCAATGTGATGATAGAGAGCCTTGAGACTGCCGACAAAAAGATGTTCACAGAGGGAAACGACTCGGTGTATCTTGGTGAGGCAATAGGCTTGCGCGCCTATCTGCATCTTGAGATGATGCGTTATTTTGCCTGTGCACCGTCAATGAACGGCAGTGCCAAGGGCGTGCCTTTTGTCACACAGTATGGTGTGAAGGTCACAGGACAGAAGACTGTTGCCGAAACCATGCAGCTCATCATCAACGACCTGCTCAAGGCACGCGACCTGCTTAAGGCTGACCCCGCATGTCAATATTCTGAGCGCTTTGAATGGAATACGGCAACAAGCCAGCGCTCGCCACGTTTCAACTATAACGCCTGTGTGGCAACGCTGGCACGTGCCTACCTGTGGAACGGCGACAAGGAGAATGCCCTGAAGTATGCCAATGAGATTATAGACGTTAATGACGGTGAGGAACAGTTGCTCAACCGTCCGTTCTCGTGGGTGTCGCCCACTGTGTTCCAGAGCAGCAACAAGCACGACTATCAGCCGTCGTTCTACACCGAGCACATCTTCAGACTGTCAATAAACGAGTGGGAGGACAACGGAAATAAATACTTCCATAAGGAGAAAGGTGTGAACAGTCTCAGCCCGAGCTATGACTATGCCAACGAAATTTATGAGCTTTCAGCCGGACTGGGAGCCGACTATCGTCTGGTATATGCCTTCGATCAGGACGGCAGCGAGCGCTATCTCAGCAAATTCTGGTATATGGAGGGACGCCAGGCTAACGGCATGATACCTTTGCTGCGCATGACCGAGTCGTATTACATAGCAGCCGAGTGCCTAAAGGACAGCAATCCGCAGCGTGCCGTGGAGATTCTCAACTATGTGCGCAGCAACCGCGGACTGAGCAACAACCTGTTGCCTGAGACGCTCACATCAGAGCAAATCAACGATGAGATATTCAAGGAATACCGCAAGGAATTTCTCGGTGAGGGACAGTTGTTTTTCTACTATAAGCGTCTCAATGCTTCAGAAATCAAGGGAGCGCCGGTGCCTGGAAGCAAGTCGGTGTATGTGCTGCCAATACCGTCGGGCGACATAGAGTTTGGAGGATACGAAAACTAATGATACAATAATATTAAGGACATGAAGATTTTCAGACATATATTGTCGGCTTGTGTGGCGGTAGCCATGCTGTCGGCTTGCGAAAACGATAAGTTTTATTATCAGGACGAGCCTCGGGTGAGATTGGGGGGTGATGAGCATCTTACGCTTGGCGCCGATTCGCTCGAACTGTCGTTTACAACCTATGCTGCCGATGAGGTGCAGGTGAAGGTCGATGCCTGTATCATGGGCAGTGTGGCAAATCATGACCGCACCGTTAGCATTGAGATTGATGAGGCGCGCACCACGGCGTCCCCAACACTCTATAGCGTACCTCCTACGGTTACGGTGCCGGCAGGTGAGAACAAGGGGACATTCTTTGTAACGCTGCGCAATGCCGCCGAACTGCAAAGTCGGGCTGTGACGCTGTATATAAAGACCAATGTCTCCGATGACTTTGCCGTGGGAGTGAACGAGGAAAACCACTTGCTCATGCGCTGGAGCGACATCATTGTGCGTCCGCTGTACTGGGCTGACATTGAAGAGCACTTCGGGGCATACAGCAATGTGAAATACCGTTTCATGCTCGACTGCCTGGTGGCAAAGGGATTTGACACCAACCTCGACCCTGCTGCCGGACTGAACTGGGCAGACCTGCACAACTATAACATTGTGTTTGCCAATATGCTCAAGGAATATAATGCTGCTCATCCCGGAGCACCGCTCACCGATGAGAACGGAGCACTCGTAACTTTCTAATCCACAAAAAAGAAGAATACAATGAGAAAGATATTTTTTATGATTATGTCGGCACTTGCCGCAACAGCTGCGCTGACAGCTTGTGTTGACGATGACAGCAATTCAGTGCTTAACGACTTTGAGAACGAGTTTGGCACAAACACCAAGATAGAACTGGAATATGACACCGTGAGGGGTGGAGGCTCCCAGTCAAATCCTCTGCTCTATGCTTCAGCCATAACCGTGGGGCAGCGGCTGCAGATGCCCATGACGGTAAAGTATGCCTATCCGGAAAGACTTAAATACACATGGATGGTGGTGCCATACAAGAACGGAAATGTGCAGCAGGTTCAGGTTGGCAACAAACTGGTGTATGTACAGGCTGATACTATTGCCAACACACGTGACCTTGACTACGTGGTTGATCTCGCCCCCGACAGATACCGCTTCATTCTCGTTGCAGAAGACCCTGTCACGGGACTCTCGGCATCCTATCATGCTCCTAACAGCAATCAGGGCGTAGAGGTGCCGCAGGAAGGTGTTCAGGGTGGACTCTATCTGCTCACTGAGACAGCCGACGGCAATACAGACATTGAGGTTTTCACCTCCGACCTCATGCTTATCTATGGAGGGCTGGCAGAATATAAGAAGTATTACAGCACGCTTACTGGGCATACGCTGGAGGGCAAGCCGCGCTTCATACGCGGATGCTCCGACGGAAGCACTGCAAAAAGCGCATATATGGTTGCCACCGACAAGAATTTGTACAGGCTAAACAAAGCCGGTCTTGTGACTATGGACGACTGGAACAACATGTTCTATGAAACGCCTGCCACATACAATCCTCAGGCAATGGTTATGACCAACAGCTGCGAGTTCCTCATCAACGACGGACGTCTGCACACGCTCTATCTCGATAAGGCAAACAGCCGCAAGTATTCCGCAGCCGTTGCTGGCGACAGCAGAGACTACGAGGCTATGCCGTGGCTTATGTCTACCACCAAGACCACATGGCGACCGACACCCAATGCAATAGATGCCGACCAAGTGGTGTTCGATGCAAAGAACCTGAGATTTATTCCCTATTTTGCCCGAAAGACATCCATGAGCTCCTTCCTCTCAACAAGCGGCGGTGCCGTGGTGGATGCCAACAAGCTGCCGGCAAAGCCGCTGGCTATAGTAAACGGAGTGAACAACAGTACATACGCCATAGTGAAAGTTGACGGTGCGACGATGCTCTACCGCTATAACTTCTATAACCGTGTGGACGAGGGCGACCTGAGTGCCGACGGTGCACGTTCGGCACTCGACATCAGCGCCTGTACCGACATCAACAATGCCACTATGTTTGCAACCTGCACCGTGGGACCGGCTTTCTATTACAGCTCGGGCAAGAACGTGTATTCGTTCTCGCCGCAGACGGGACAGACCACAAGCCAGACCGTCTACACCTGCGAGCCGGGCGAGGAGGTCACCTGCATTTATGCATGGGGCAGCGTTGGCGGCGGATTCCCCACGAGCAGCGTGATAATGTGGATTGCCACATGGAACGCCGGCAAGCAGGAAGGCAAGCTCATACAGTATGAGATGGACCACAATACGGGACTGCCGAACTCTATGTGGGGACCAATGTTCGGTGCTCCCGACAATCCTGTGATAACCACGGGCTGGGGCAAGATAAAGGCAATGACAAACATTGATGCTGAATAAACAGAACTACAAAAACATATAGAAATGAAAATGTTAACAAAAATGATTACTGCCGGCATACTGTGTGTGATGCCGGTGATTGCTGCTACGGCGCAGACATCGACACTCACCGTAAAACTTGACGGATTGGCTGACGGCGACACCGTGGCGCTTGCGCTTATCGACGGTTATAATCTGAAGCCCACTTTCAAGGCTCCCGTGGCTGGAGGTAAGGCTGTGATTAACTTCGACATTCCGGGTGAGCGTGGATTCTATCCCATGGTGAACGGACTTTTTACGGGGAAAACGATAGCTCTCGGCAAAGGTGAGAATGCTGTGATGACAGGTCGTGTTGAGCGGCAGCAGGAGCACAACTGGATAGAAAACCTCGTGGTTGATGGCAGCCCTACCTACAGTATGTATGCCAGTAAGCGTGTTGACCGCAATGCGCTTAATGTCAAGTATGATGAATATCACAAAAATCCTGTATGCGAGAAGATGAATACTGTGAAGCGCGGCACCGATGAGTGGAAGGCTCTCATGGCATCCGATGATTATAAGAAGTTTGAGGCTGACGAGAAGGCTTTCTTTGAAGAGGTTGAACGTCAGTATACTGCAGCCATCATCGGTGCCCGCGATAGTTGGGTGGGACCGTTCATCATGCTCACTGAGTATTCTTATCTCACAGAGCAGCAGTTGCCGCAGTGGGAGCAGTTCACCGATGAGGCTAAGCAGTCGTTCTATGGCAAGATAACCCACGATAAGATTGTGCCGCCGTCGATGGTGGGGCAGAATATGCCCGACTTCACCTTTACAGACCACGCCACCAAGCGTGAGATGACTCTCTATAAGGTGCTTAAGGAGAATAAATATGTGTTGCTCGACTTCTGGGCATCGTGGTGCCGCCCATGCCGTGCGGAGATTCCAAACATCAAGACGCAATATGAAAAGTACAGTGCCAAAGGATTCGGTGTGGTGAGCATCAGTGCCGATAAGAAGGAGGCCGACTGGCTGAAAGCGCTCGGTGAGGAGAAGCTGCCGTGGCTCAACGACCGCGATACCGATGCAAAGGGCATTGCCGACCTGTATAAGGTGCAGTATTATCCAACAATTTATCTGCTTGATTCCAACGGCTGCGTGGTGGAAAAGGACATACGCGGGGAAAAGCTGGCAGAGAAATTGAAGGAATTGTTTAAATAATGTGGTATTGAGTTACACAGGTATTATTGCCGATGCAACAAGGAGGGGTGTCATAAGTCTATGTCACTCCTTCTTTTCATGTTGGCTTTAATAATCGCTGTCTCTCTTTATATATACAATGTGTAGCACTGCCCCGCCCACCACAAGCGCAAGGGCTGAGAACAATATTATGTTTGGCTGGCTCCAGCCTGCAATCATGCTTGCTGCAAAGAGCAAAATGCCGAGCAAAATCAGGAAAATTCCTGCATTTTTTATCTGTTTCTTCATACTTATTTGCTATTTTTGTGCAAAAGTACGAAAAAAATTTGGTTTATTCAAGAAATTTTAGTACCTTTGCACCGCATTTTGCAAAAATATTAACATTTTATATTAAAAGTAATGAATCAATACGAAACCGTTTTCATTTTAACTCCCGTTTTGTCTGATGATCAGATGAAGGAAGCGGTCGCTAAATTCCAGAAGGTTCTTACCGACAATGGTGCAGAACTGGTGAACACAGAGACCTGGGGATTGAAGAAGATGGCTTATGCTATTTAGAAGAAATCTACAGGCTTCT
>JAGAPI010000194.1 GCA_017623335.1 Prevotella sp. | reverse complement strand
TGCAGCACCTGTGTGGGGTGATAGGGGCTCACGCGCAGCGTCTGTCCTCCGTCCACTATGTACTTTCCGAGTCCAAGCGCCAGACTGGCGATGCCCTCTTCCGACTTCTCGTCGCCGATGGGATAATAGTTGAGCGAGCGAAGCACTCCGCTGAAGTTGGGATAGAACCTGTCGCCATACTGCTTTCCCACCACCTGCTGCAGAATTACCGCCATCTTCTCCTGGTCGATGACGTTCTGCGTGGCGGTCATGTAAGCCTTCGAGTCGCGGAAATACACCGACGCATACACGCTCTTGATTGCCGCTGCCAGCATGCGCAGCATCTCGTACTTATCGTCGAGATAGGGAATCATGTATGTGGAGTATATTCCAGCAAACGGCTGATAATGAGAATCCTCCAGCAGCGACGACGAGCGTATGGCAATGGGTGCCTTCACTGCGTCGAAAAACGTGAAGAAGTCGGGCACGAGTGAGTCGGGCAGCTGAGCCTTTAGGAACGCCTGCAGGATTTCCTCGTCGGGCGCGTCGCTCAGCGCTATTTGATAAAGGTTGTTACTGTCCATGAACTCGTCGAAGAGGTCGGTGCACAGCACTACCGTAAGCGGAATACTCACTGTGGCGTTTTCAAACTGGTGGAACTCCTCGTGACGTTTTATGATGTTGTCGAGAAATGCCAGACCGCGTCCCTTTCCTCCCAACGAGCCGTCGCCGATGCGCGCAAAGTGGCTGTAGCTGTCGAACTTTCCGCGGTCGAACACCGCTACCACTCCCGTGTTCTTCATCTTGCGGTATTGCAGGATTGCCTCGAAGATAATCTGGCGGTGAGCCTCCACATCCTTCAGCTTGTGCCACGTGATGTCTTTCAGAAATGCTGACACGGGGAATATGGCTCTCGCCATTAGCCAGCGGCTCATGTGGTTGCGCGAGATGTGATAGAGCATAGAGTCCTGCGGAATGTTGAACAGGTTGTCCTGTAGCTCTTTCAGGCTGCGCACCCTCAGCACCTCGTTGTGCGTCTTGGGGTCGCGGAAGATGAAGTCTCCGAATCCCATGTGCTCCTCAATGAGCGAGCGAAGGTCGATGTTCATCTTCTTTGAGTTCTTGTCGACAAAGCGGAATCCCAATGCCTCCGCCTTCGCCCTGTTCTCGCTCTCCGAGCTTTGAAGGATGAGCGGCACAAACTCGTCGCGCTTCCTTATCTCGCTGAGCAGTTTCAGTCCTGCCTCAGGGTCCACCTTCCCGTCCTTGGGATAGCGGCAGTCGCTGATTACTCCCAACGTGTTGCGCGAGAACTTATTATATATTTCCATCGCCTCCTCATAGCTTCTTGCCAGCACCACCTTGGGCCTGCCCCTCTTGCGCAGCGCTGCCACGTGAGGATTGAGTGCCTCGGTGGCAAACCGCTTACTCTGCTGCAATATGAAGTTGTAGAGATTTGGCAGCACCGATGAATAGAAGCGTATGCCGTCCTCCACCAGCAGTATCATCTGCACTCCTGCCTCCGCGATGTCGTGCTCAATGTTCATCTTGTCCTCAATCAGCTTGATGATGGAGAGAATGAGGTTAGTGTTGCCCAGCCAGCAGAACACATAGTCGAACATCGACAGGTCCTCGTCCTGCATTCGCCTTGTGATGCCGTGTGAGAACGGCGTCAGCACAACGCATGGAATGAACGGCTGCGCGCGCTTTATCTCCCTCGCCACCGAGAAAGCGTCGTTGTCTGCCGTTCCCGGCATACATATCACGAGGTCTATGTCGTTAGCCTTCATCGCTGCGTCTGCCTCCTCCGTGGTGCTCACCTGCATGAACGTCGGGGGGTAGCGCAGTCCCAGGTCCATATACTCATCGAAGATTTTCTCGTCTACCCGTCCGTCGTCCTCCAGCATAAAGGCGTCGTAGGGATTTGCAACTATCAGTACATGGAAGATGCGCCGGGTCATGAGGTTGTTAAACGTCACGTCTTTCAGGTAGAATTTCTTCCATTGCTGTGGTATTGTGTTATTTTGTGTCATCTTTTTAGTTTTTGTGGTTGCAAAATTAATGTTTTTTCCTGAGAAAATCTGTTTTTTTGCTAAAAAAGATTGGAATGTGACGAGAAAATTTTACTACGCTAAGCTTATCCGTGCCTTCAAACAAGGTCAAATAGTTACCAAAATAACAATATTAAGTTAAACAAATCAAATAAATATAGTTGATTTTGAAAAATCAAATGATATCGTTTGATTTTTCAAAAGAAAAACTTTATCTTTGCATCGTCAAATACAAATATTTATGATAAAAGGCGTAATTACAGGTGATTTGGTTAACTCTACGAATATAGCCTTAGAGTGGCGTCAGAATGTTGTGGATGTTTTGAAAACATCCATTACGAACTTTGTGTCTCTCACTCCAATACGAATGGAAATGTATCGGGGTGACAGTTTCCAGATTATCGTAGACAAATCTGAATATGCCTTGACTGTTGCTGTTGCATTAAGAGCAAAACTTCGTGCATCGACTCCAGAGAACCATGAGGTATGGGATGCAAGACTGTCTATAGGCATTGGTGACATCTCTTTCGAGAGTGACAGTATAGTGACAAGTGACGGAGAGGCTTTCAGACTATCTGGGCGCTCGTTTGACAGTATCGGCAGGAAAAGACTGGTTGTTTCAACTCCATGGGCAGAGTTTAACAACGCTATAGAACTTGTCACTCGTTTTGCAGACGACATAATATCTTCATGGACTGTGAAGCAGGCTATGATTGTAGGTAACTCCTTGCTTTACCCAAAGAAGCAAAAAGACATGGCAGAAGAGTTTGGCATGACAAGACAAAACTTTAACTATCATTGGAACTCCGCCAAAGCTCAACTAATCTTGGATTATATTGAATACTTCAAAACCCTAATGAATCATAAACAACAATAACATGCAACCGTTCATAATTCTTGTAAAACTACTCTGTGCTCATTTGTGCGCAGATTTCATCTTTCAAACCGATGACATCAATAGCGGAAAACGCAAGCCGGGCATGAGGGGTATTGGGTATCAGCTGCTACATAGCATGATTCACAGTGTTATCGTTTATCTGTTTTTGGCAGAATGGTCCTGCTGGCTTATCCCCGTGGTTATCTTTGTAACTCATTTTGTGATTGACATGATAAAATGCAAGTTTGGCGACAGTTCTCTCCATACATTCGTTTTCGATCAGCTGAGCCATATGGCGGTTATCGGTGTATTATGGTTTGTGTTGTTTGGCAGTAGCATAGAATCGGTATGTTTCGAGAACTTTTGTTCAATGAAAGTTTGGGCTATTGCCACGGCATTCATTCTTATGCTTAAACCTTCATCTGTTCTGTTGGGGCTGTTTTTAAACAAATGGACACCAGCATCGACTAATACGCAGAGTCTTCCGAATGCAGGTCAATGGATAGGCTATATAGAGCGAGTGCTGATACTTTCTTTTGTTCTCATCGGAAGCATTGAGGGAATAGGTTTTCTGCTCGCCGCGAAATCTGTTTTCCGTTTTGGCGAATTACAAAAAGCTAAAGAAATACGCACCACGGAATATGTCCTGATTGGGACACTTGCAAGTTTCACCATTGCAATCCTCACAGGTATAGCTGCATCACATCTAATCTAATTTTAGAGAAATTACTTCCACTCGGCATAAAAAACATTAAATTTTGTATTTAATGTTTTGTTCTGTGCTCGCTTATTCGTAATTTTGCAGAAAACTAAACTATATATGGAGCAGTATAAGATTGACACGGTTGAGAAATACAACGATTTTCACGGTTTTAAGACCCACAGCCCGCTTGTGGCTGTGGTTGAGGGCAGCAGCCACGAGCAAGTTCGCGAGTACAGCGTTCAGTGGGGACTGTATGCCATGTTTCTGAAGAACACCAAGTCGTGCAACATCAGCTACGGGCGCACCCAATACGACTACGACGACCAGACTGTGGTATGCCTCGCCCCCGGGCAGGTGACTCACATCGAAATCATCGAGGGGGTCGCCCCGTCGTACGTGGGTCTGGTGTTTCATCCAGACCTTCTGCTGGGCACATCGCTTGCCGAGAAGATGAGCCGCTACACCTTCTTCTCTTATTTCTCAAACGAAGCGCTCCATCTTTCGGAGCAGGAGCGCACCATAGTCTACGACTGCCTTATGAGGATAAAGCGCGAGGCGGAACCCCCTGCCGACGACTATTCCAAGGAGCTTATCGTGGGCAATATCGAGGTACTGCTCGACTACTGCCTGCGTTTCTACAGCCGTCAGTTTGCCACACGCGAAAAGCTCAACCGCAACGTCATCTTCCGCTTCGAGGGACTGCTTGACAGCTACATCAACGGTCCACTCCTGTCGGCAAAGGGCTTCCCCAGTGTGAAGTATTTTGCCAACGAGATGTGTCTTTCTGCCAATTACTTCGGCGACCTTGTGAAGAAAGAAACGGGCAAGACCGCCCAGGAGTTTATCCAGTTGAAATTCGTGTCGGTGGCAAAGAACAAGCTGCTCGATCTGTCGCTAAACATCTC
>JAGAPI010000036.1 GCA_017623335.1 Prevotella sp. | reverse complement strand
CAGCATGAATATAGGCTCCCACTCCCTGAACGTCATGGCTATCAGCGTCACAGCTGCAAATGAAGAAGAGGCAGCCCAAAGCCCGGCAATGCAGGCACTGCTCTCCACCTGCCTTCAGATATGCCGGGAAGTAAGCACCACACCGCACCTCGCCATCTGGCGCAGGTATCTCCTGGGAGTGTGGTTGCACAAATAGAGGAGCTGAAGAATAATGAAGAGTTTACAATAAGTTAATTCAAGTTTCGCAAGTTCGAGAACTTGCTTCAGTAAACAAGTTGACGAGTTGACAAGTTGTTTGCCTATAGACAACAAACGAATCATTCGCATAGTTTACTGACAACTCGTTTACTTGTCAACTTGTTTACTGACAGCATATCAAGGATATGCGAAACTTGAAAAATTATTTTTGTTGGACGGGTCGGACAAGTTTGATGGCATCCTCCGCCTCACAATTCACAACTCAATAATTTTTCATCGGCTTCGGCCGACAACTCGTAATTCAAAACTCATAATTCGTAATTCAAAACTTGATGGTGTAGCTGCACGAGGGCAGCAGAAACGGGATGATGCTCGTGGAAGTCGCCTGATAAATGTTTCCGTCGTCGGGCGTGTAGGAATAACCCACCGTCACGTATTGCGGATTGCGCCTGCAGTAGACGTTGAACACGCTGATGTTCCAGATACGCTCGTGGTGGTGCTTTTTTGTGGTGTGGCGGAAGTTGAAACCCACGTCGAGCCGGTGGTAGTCGGGCAGAGCGAGATTGTTGGGACGGGTGTAGGCGAGCGAGGTATCGTGCAGCCAGCCGGAAAACTTGCCCTCGTTGTCGGGCAGGTAGGGCTGCACCACCACCTGGTTGGGCACGGTGGTGTGGTAGCCCGAGTGGTAGCTCCATGCGGCGTACATGCTCGACTTGCGCCTGAATTTGTAGCTCAGCGTGAGGTTAAGCTTGTGGCGGTTGTCGTATTTGTCGTAGAACCAGTCGGGAAAGAAATCCTCGTAGCGGCGCTTGTTCCACGACAGGGTGTAGGAGCCGGTGAGGGTGAGGCGCTCCGTGCGGTATGTGGCGTCGAGCTCCATGCCGTAGAACAGTCCCTTGCCGTCCGTCACCAGCTGGTCCCAGCGGTCGGCGGGCGGTTCAAATCCTATGCCGCCGTCGTATAGCAGGATGTGGCGCGACAGCTTGTAGTATCCCTCCAGGGAGAGCGTCCAGTGGCGGTTGGGCTGGCAATATACGCCTGCCGCTGCCTGCCAGGCGTACATCGGCTTGAGGCGGCTGGTGGTTGGCACCCAGTAGTCGGTGGGCAGACTGAGGTAGGTGTTCTGCAGCTTGTGCATGTACTGTGTCATGCGCGTGAGCGATGCCTTGAGCGACACGGTGTTCGACAGCTGGTATTTCACCGCAAGGCGCGGGTCGGCGCTCACGAAGGTCTTGCCGCCGATGGCGAAGAGGCTGGCGTGCATGCCGGCGTTCACGCTCCAGCGCTGGCTGAGCTGCATCTCGTCCTCGGCGTAGAGCGTCAGCTCGTGACCTGTCTGGTGGTTGTGGCTGTTCATCTGCACCGTGTCTGCCGTTTCGCCGAAGCCAGTCATGCGGTCGTGAATCCTCATGGTCTGCGGACGGAAGATGTGGCAGGTGTAGTCGTGCCCGAAGCGTACCTTGTGGCGCGGGCCGGGGCGCAGGTCGAACGCCGTGCGGTAACCCATGTCGTCTATGGTGTTGTCGTAGCTGTGCTCCGTGCTTACAACAGTCTCGCCTTCCGCGTTTTCCTTTTCCGCTCTGTTTTTCTGCTCGCTAAATCCGTAAAGCCGGGCACGGTTGCGGGTGTACACCGCCGTGAAGTTGGCAAGCAGGCGCGGCGACAGCTGGCAGTTCCAGTCGAGCGCGGCGTTCAGGTTGCCCCAGTTCAGCTTGTAGCGCGAGTAATCCTCCTGCCAGCCGTATTCCGTCACCGTACCGTCGTCAGGATTCCAGCAGCTGCTGTATGGGGCTGCCAGCGAACTTTTGGTATGATAGCTGTCGTTGCCGTAATATAGGCTTAGCGAAAGTTTGGAACGCGGGTTGAAGCGGTGCGAGACCTTGGCGTTCAGGTCCATGAAGTAATATCCCAATGATACATCCTCGTCTTCGTTGTCGCTCCAGGGTATCAGCGCCATCACGAAGTCGGAGTATGAGCGGCGCAGCCCGATGTTGTAGGAGGTTTTGCCCTTTACAATCGGTCCCTCCAGGTGCACTCCGGCGTCAATCATGCCTATGCGGTAGGAGCCGTGCAGATGCTCCATGTCGCCGTCCTTTGTGCGCACGTCGACCACCGACGACAGCCTGCCGCCGTAGCGTGCAGGGAAGCCGCTCTTGTAGAAGTCGACGTTTTTCACCACGTCGGGATTGAAGCTGGAGAAGAGTCCCGCGGCGTGGTTGATGTCGTAGAGCGGCGTGCCGTCGAGCAGGAAAAGGTTCTCGTCGCCGTTGCCGCCGTGAACGTACATCCCGCTCATCAGCTCCATGCCTTCAGCCACTCCGCTGCCGCGCTGGAGCGTTTTCACGAGGTCGGGCGACGACAGCAGCGCGTATTCCGTCTTTATATCCTGCTGAAGCAATGACCGCTTGCCCGTCTGGGTGGTGAGCAGCGGCGAGTTGAGATCGCCCGTCACCACCACCTCGGGCAGCTTCGTGTCTATGCCCAGCTCAATGTCCACATGCCTGTCTTTCAGCAGGCTCAGCCGCTCCACCTTCTCCGCATGACCGATGTAGGAATAGCGCAGCTGGTGGTCGCCCTCGGGCAGGGTGAGCGCGAAAAAGCCATATTCGTTGGTGGTTGTCCCTATTCCGCCGGTAAGGTCGTAGACTGTTGCATTGAGCAGCGGCTCGCCGTTGCCGCTGCGGACGAATCCGCTGAGGGTGTGGCTTTGCCGCTGCTCTCTGACTACATACTTACTGGTTAATGAAACATTCTTTCGTTTTCCTCCTTTCAGGATTACATAGCTGTCCTTTATCTGATACTCTATTCCTGTTCCTGCAAACAGCTGCCGCAGGGCTTTCTTCGTGGAAAGCCTTTCCAACGACGGTCCCCGGTACTCCATGCTCACGTCGAGCGAGGCGTCGTAGACGAAGTTCACCTTCCGCGTCTCATGCAGCCAGTCCATCATTTCCTTCAGTGTCTTGCCGTCGGCGGACATGCAGGCAAGCAGCAAAACACCCGTCAGCAGGCAAAGTCTTCTCAGCATATACATTCTCTTTTGTTTTTTTTGAATCTTGTTCTTTTTTTAAAAGTCTTTGCCCCTATAACGCAGAAATATGGAAATACCCCCATCCCGTTTTTGAAAAAAACAAAAAAAATTTTTGCCGCTGAATTTTTCGTGCGAAATAACCATGATACAGACAAATTTTATTGCATTAATTTTGCAGAATGAAATATTCTTTGTAAATTTGCAGCATATAGCAAAAAACTAAACACTGATGAAAGAAATTACACTTAGCTCGCGCATAATGGAGTGTACAGCCGATGAGCTGTGTCCTCAGGAGAAAGCCCTTGTCGAGGCTGCAAATAAAGCTACATTCCGTTCCTATTCGCCATATAGCAAATTTTCCGTAGGTTCGGCACTGCTGCTTGCCGACGGAACCGTGGTCACCGGCTGCAATCAGGAGAATGCGGCGTTTGGAGTAACAATTTGTGCGGAGCGCAGCGCCCTTTTTGCCGCGGGGGCACAATATTCTGATGTTCCGCCCGTGGCAATAGCCATATCGGCGCGCAACGCGCAGGGCAGCTTCCCCGATACGCCCGTCTCGCCTTGCGGAGTATGCCGCCAGGCGATGATTGAGACCGAGACGCGCTACGGTCGCCAGCTCGTAATCCTGCTTGCGGGCAAGGAAAAGATATACCGTATGGAGGGAATAAAGACCCTTATGCCGCTGTCGTTTACCGACTTTTAGGGCAGGGGAGTGACAAATAAGGAAAATACGAAAAAAGGCAGGTCCTGAAACTCTGCATAAAAACATGCTGTTTTGGAACCTGCCTTGGAAGAGAGAGAATCATTTTTTGTCTAATATAACAATTGCCTCACTCATCATGCCGCTTAAAAATGGGTCTGGATTTGTTTTTTGCAACTTGTTCTTCATGTCAATGAGGCTTGCCTGACATGTGTTGCGCTCGTTGTTACTTAATAGTTTTACGTGTTTCTTGCAGAGCTGCACCAGTTTCACGGCGATTCCTGTCTGCAGCGCCTTCTGTTCAGCGTGCTTGATGGCGTCGAGGAAAGCCACGCGCAGATTTCCGAACAGTATCATGAAGTCGCTGTCGGTCGAAATGTTTTCGATGTCGGTGTCAATATCCATGTTGGCGCCATTGCCGCTGGTAATCACACGCACCTCGTTGCCGTCCACTATTGTTGTGGCAGATGACACGTCTATGTTTTTCAGCTTCTTCAGCGATGACAGTTTCTTCAGTGATTCCCAGCTGTCTGTTGGCTTCGGAGGCTTATTTCCGTAAATCCTGTACAGCAGGCACCGCATGGCATCGCCCTCATCATACCACACCATGGCATATACAAACCGCTTGTCGGGATTCCCTTTGTCGTTGACAAAAAGCAGCCAATAGTTGTGTTTCGGATTCGAGCAGAACAGAATGTTGTATTCCAGATTGGGTCCATACGATACGTTGTATCTCTCGGTTGGCTGGTTCTTTCCCTGATACACAAAGCGGTATCCT
>JAGAPI010000035.1 GCA_017623335.1 Prevotella sp. | reverse complement strand
GCAGCATGGCGTTCATGCCTAAATAAAGATGGGTCACGGCATTGCCGAGAAGTATCACCTCCATATACTCACGGGCGTAGGGCAGGGTATTCTCCGATGCTCCGAAAAACATCAGTATGGGGTCGAGAAACAGCAGTCCCAACACGGTGAGCATTATTCCCACGATGATGTTCAGCGTCACGTTGTTGCCCAATATCCTTTGTGCTATGGAGTAGTCTTTCTGTCCGAGCTTCACCGACAGCAGCGCCGACGAGCCTATGCCGATGGCGGCACCGAAGGCTGCGCTGAGGTTCATAAACGGGAAAGTCACCGCAAGTCCGGCGATTGCCATTGCCCCCACACCCTGACCTATGAACACGCTGTCCACCATGTTGTAGAGTGATGAGGCGGTCATGGCTATAATTGCGGGCAGGGCATACTGCAACAGCAGTTTGCCCACCGGTTTGGTTCCTAAATCTAATGTTGCTTGTTTATTGCTCATCTCCGATACTTAAATCGGCTGCAAAGTTACGAAAAAAAATGAAGAATGAAGAACGAAGAATGAAGAATAATTTTGCAATGTCTGTTTTTAATATTTTTTATGCCGAGAGTGTTTGAGGTTCTCTGGCTGTCTACGGAGTTGATGAGCTTTCGGACTGACTACGAAGTTGATGACATTTTCGGGCTGAAAGCCCAATGAGCGCATAGCCCAGGGCATCGCCCTGGGTAATTATAAATAGGGAAATAAAAAACGCCCTGAAAGGGCAAAAGCGTTATTTGCTAAATATAATTTTCGTCATACTATTCACGCTTTTGCCCTTTCAGGGCGTTTATGATTGTTATTATGTGGTTCCGCTACCCAGGGTGTCGCTTCGCTCTGCCCTGGGCTATGCGCTCATTGGGCTTTCAGCCCGCAGGTTCAACAGCTTCGCTTTCAGCCCGCAATTTTACAGTCCGCTGCCTCCAGTATCTCCGCTGCCTTCGTCCTCGCCGCCGCTTGGTGTGTCGCCCTTGCCTGCCGGTGTCACGCGGCTGCGGTCGATGCTCAGCTCCACCGAGTTGGCGGCGTCGCGCATTGTCTGCTTGGGGTTGAACACTATCTTCGGCGTGTTCAGCGCATCCTTCACGGTCACCTCCTCGGGCGTGTCCATCATCTTCGATGTCACGCTGAGGCGCAGCGAGCCGAGGTCGGCAAGGTCTACGCTCATGCCCAGCTTCAGAGCCTCGCACACCACGTTGCTCAGGCTTATCAGGGCGTTGCTCACGTCGCCGGCACTCAGCGAGGTCTCTCTCACTATGTGGTCCACCACTGCCTTGTTTGTCATCTTCTGGTTTGTCTTGGGCTGTGCGTAGTAAACGGTCTGCCCCTTGCGTGTGCCTAATGGTTGCACCTTTGATTTAATCTCGAAGTCAATCATTGTTGTTTAAGTTTTAAAAATTAATATTATTGTGATTATTCACTCTGTTTTTACCCTCTCCAGCGACCCATTCATGGGTCACCTCAGAGGGTCATTCATGGGTCGCCTGAGAGGGTCATTCATGGGTCACCTGAGAGGGTCATTCATGGGTCGTTTTTACTGTTTCTTCACGAGCTTTAGCGGCTCATTTGAGTCATCAGTATTGAAAACGTACTCGTAGCCAAAGTCTGCCCCCAGCGCGGTATTCATTTCATCTGCGACTGCGCTGCTCCAGTCCGTTACCTTCGTGATGCCTTCAGGGTTGTTGCCCGGATACCCCACACCATTCAATATATTGGCAGCCCAATAGCATTCTTTGAATGTTGGGCTTCCCGAGGACCTTCCCAAGATGCCGCCAGCATAATCAAATGCGTTATAACTGCAATTGGAATAGCAGGCTATATAGCTGGATTCTTTGCCGTCATAAGATGATGAGTTGCTTCCGCATATTCCTCCAACCTGTATTCCATACAATGAGCATAATGCATAGCAACCCTTGACTGTTCCTCCAAAATTTGTGCCTGCAATTCCTCCGACAAAAATATTTGTCCCACCACTTGTTACAGTGGTACCTACACTGCATTTTTTCGACACATGACAGGCTAAAATTGTACCTTCTGTATTACTTCCTACAATGCCACCGATTTCACTTGAATGCGAGTCCTCAGTCACACTGATTTTGCCCGTGCCCGTTATGTGACAGTTCTCGATAGTGCCTCCATTACATCTGCCTGCCACGCCGCCGGCAGGATTGTTTTTCCCTGTTATATTGACGTTATCAAGCGTCAGGTTCTTCACCGTTCCGCCTTCCAGGCTGCTGATAAAGCCGACAGGATTTGCTGTCTCATTGACTCTAAGCCCGCTGATGGTGTGCTCGTTGCCGTCGAATGTGCCTTCGAAAGAGCTTATCGGCGTCCAGTTGCCAGACATCGTGATGTTAGCCTCAAGTGTGCAGCTTGTACTTTTGTTACCTGCCACAGCCGCTGCCCATGCTTTCAGTCCCTCGGCTGTATATACATGATATGTGCCGTTGGAGTCAATTGTATTGTCAGGCACATCTGCTATCTTGATATTGTAGTTGTATGACTTGCCTGCTTCCAGCGTTATGTCTTGGGCAGGTTTGTAGTAGACAGTCTTGTCACCAATTGTAATCTTTATGAACTTTGTGCCTGCCGTGACGGTCTGTGGTGGGAGCATGGCGGTGTATGTCGTCACACCGCTCTCAGAGTCTTCATAAGATGTAATCTCGCCGTAATTCTCCTCTTTGCGCACTTTCCCATTTTCTACGATTATCGAAAATACGCTATTAAACTTCACTGTAGCTCCGCTGATGCTGATGTCTCTGCCTTCGTAAGTAGCTTTCAGCCTGCACCTCACCTTTGCCATCTGGTGCTTGAACTCCAGATTCACGGGAGCGGCGCTGCTGCCCTCAGTCTCGGCACGGAGGATTTCGTAATCTGTATAGCCGTTCCGCTGGTCGGAAATGTTGATTCTTATCGCTCTTTCAGCGTAGGGATACCATGCCGTGACGGTGGCAGATTCAGTACCTTGCCACTCAACGCCTTTAATCACCTTTTTCACTGTGCCGTCGGCATTGAGTGCGTACTGTCCTATGGTGTTGGGGTCGGTGCTTATCGTCACGCCAATTTCGTCGCCGTCCTCCCATTTGTTGTCGCTTGTCACTCGGGTCTGTATGTCCTCCACCGTGGCTGTGAACTGCAGCGGATGCCTGTCGCCGCGCTGCACGTCGTTAAGAATCTCGTCGTCGCTGCCGCAAGCCGTCAGCGCCATTGCCATTGCAAAATAACTTATAATTCTCTTCATTGTTTTTCTCTGTTGCTGTGTTTTTATTGTTATTCCGTTGCTTCCACGTCAGTCCAAATGTTGTCATCTTCAAATCCTGCGATGCTGTTTTGGGAATCGCTTACGGCGAGGATGCTCGTGGTCTCTACCTTAATCACTTCCATACTCGGCTTCATGTATGGTTTACGTCTCTTGTTCTCTGTCATAGTTGTTTTTATGTTTTAATGAATTAATAATTTATGATTTGCGGGTCTTTGCCTGTGCAGGCGGCAATACGCGGAAAGCCTTCCGCCGGTGTCGTGGTGACACCTGCGGAAGGCTTCCTGTGCTGTGGATTAAAAAACTGAGGCTTACGTACTACCCCCCCGTTAGCGCCGTGACGGTCTGCCGGGATAAGCTCCTTGTATGATGAAAGGGTAGTGCTCATTCTATTTAATCTTAGTCTTATGTCTTAAAGTTGTTTTAAAGAGTTGCGGTGCAAAGTTACGCTTTTTATGTCAAACAACCAAGCATTTCGCCTGTTTTTTGTCCGTTATGTTGAAATAAATCGCGATATTCATAATATCTCCTCCATTTTCATCAGCTCCCAGCCTGCAAACTGCATCACAATCTTGTGCAGGCAGGTGCCCTGACGCAGAGCCTCCACCCTTGGGGCAACGGCATAGCGGTTGATTTGCTCCACAGCCTCATGCCACTGCTGCTCCGCCTTCCCGGCATAGTCGCTCTTGGGCAGATACTTCATCTCGATGATATAGCAGTGACTGGACTTATAGTGCGTGAGGTTCGGCAGCAGGAAGAAGTCGCAATAGCCGTGCTGCAGCTCAAGCTCTGGAGCTGTGTAGTAATAGTCGTTCAGACTGAAATAGGCAAGGAAGAATCCCTGTATGTTGCGCTCACCCTCAATGCTGTCGCGCACCGACGACATGTTCTTGTAGCAGTCCGCCATATACTGCAAGGTTTCCTCCCACTTGCCGTCGTATGCCATGGAATAGAAATAATCGGTAAGCTTGAGCATAGACACACGGCTGTAGTCTCTGATATTGTCGAGCACATACTGATAGTATTGCTTGCGGACGTTGTTGTTTGGAATGCCTAAAACCACCTTGTCGCCCCTTGTGCCCTTGATTGTCAGCATGCCGTAATAGAACAGCAGGCTGGAAAAATAGTCGGGGCGGGTCATGTCCATAGCTGAGAACGACTCATACAGCGGTACGGTAATCTGCCCGTTGGCAACAATGTCGGCAAGCACTCCCTTGCGGTCGCCGTCGAGGCGGTCGAGCTGTATCAGCTTTTTCAGCTTTGAATAGTCGGTCTTGGTGTTTGGGTCGAGCATGTTCTCCGGACCATGCCCATAACTGACATAATTGCGGAGATAATACAGCACCATGTCGCAGTTGAACACCTTGTTGTTGTCTTTTAGTGCATCTTTGGCGAAGCAATAGTTGTCATACCATGGCTTCATCTCCTCTATCATCGCGTTGATGTCGCTGTCGGCAGGCAGCATTCCCACGCTCTTGTAATACTTGAACATCTCGGTGACATCCTCCGTGGAGAAGCCCAGCATCTTGTCAAGGGCAGGATGGGTGGAGAGGTTCCAGCCGATGTTGAATCCGCTTGTGAGGTCGTCGAGTGTCACAGGACTTACGCCTGTAAGGAAGATACGCTCGAACATACCCTTAAACAGTTTGAAGAAGTCGCGGTAGAAACCGCTGGCGTGGGTAATTGCATGATATACCGCCTCGCCCTGCTCGTTGAGAACAATATTTGTGAAGTTGTCGTATTCGTCGATAATCAGATACAACGGCAGACCGAGCTCCTGGGCTGCGTCATTGATGAGATTCAGCTTTTCGCGTGCAGAATCCGACCGCAGTACCTTTTCCACCGTAGTCTGCGGATAGTCGTCACGATAGCGCTCTATAAAGGTATCGAGCCGTCCGCAGCTGTAGTCGTTGAAATATTCCTCCAGCTTCTCGTAGCTTCCTCCAGCCCTTGAATAGTCGAAATACATCACCTGATACCTGTTGCGCAGCGGCGTGGGGTGCTTGCCTATCCACAGGTTGCCGAACAACTTGTCAAACCTGCCGGCGTTAGCCTTGTCATAGTAAGCCTTCATCATGTTGATGAAAAGGCTCTTGCCGAAACGGCGCGGACGGATGAATATCTGCGTTCTCGGCTGTCTTTCCAGTTCAGGCAGAAACATTGTCTTGTCAACGTAATACAGATTGTCTCTTATCACCGACTCAAAGTCTGCCACTCCGTAGGGTATCTGTCTTATCTGTTCCATAATAGTTGCGATTTGTCTGCAAAGGTAAGCTTTTTATTTCACAATCACAAGTTTTTGACAATAAAATTGGAATATAAACACCACTTTACTTATTTAATTTCCTTTATTTGTTTGGTAATATGAAATAAAAGTTGTACTTTTGCACGCCACACTCCTAATCGGGCTTGATGAATCTGGCATATCGCACCATATTGACATTGCTTTTGGCATTGACGGCTGTTGTTGCAGCCAGTGCCAAGGGAGCACCGGGGAAGAAGAAGTTTCCCGGGGGCAAATGCTATATCTACCGCTTTGCGCTGAAGGACAAGCAGGGCACGGACTACTCCCTGGACCGTCCGCAAAGGTTTCTGTCGCATGAGAGCGTGGAGCGCAGAAAACGCCAGAATCTGCCAGTGGATAGCACGGATTTGCCAGTCTGCGACAATTATCTCAGGCAGTTACGTACAAGGGCAACCGAGATTGTGGGCACAAGCCGCTGGAACAACACCGTGCTGGTGCGTGTGGCAGACACCGCGATGATAGAGCCGCTGGCACGGCTGCCGTTTGTCAGGTCGGTGAAGAGGGTGTGGACAGCCCCCGACTCAATTGTTCCCATAAAAGTGCCGCCGAGGGTTCACGACACTTTCAACCCTTGGGACAGTGTGAAAACCTCGTACTATGCACAGGGGCAAAAACAGATTGAAATGCACAATGGCGCTCGTCTGCACACCGCAGGATATAAGGGCAAGGGTATGACTGTTGCTGTGCTCGACGGCGGCTTCCTGAATGCTGACAAGATACCAACATTCCAAAATGCAAGGATATTGGGTTCAAAGGACTTCGTGTATCCTGCCGCGCCATCGGTGTATGTAGTTGGGGAGCATGGCACAAAGGTGTTGTCGACAATGGCGGCAAACTGCCCCGGAGTGTTCGTGGGCACGGCTCCTGAGGCATCGTACTGGCTGCTGCGCTGCGAGGACACTGATACCGAGCAGGAGGTGGAGGAGGACTATTGGGCAATGGCTGCCGAGTTTGCCGACTCCGTTGGGGTGGACATAATCAACAGCAGCCTTGGCTACAGCACTTACGACGAGGACTGCGGCAGTCATGAGCGATGGCAGTTGGACGGAAAGTCGACTCTGATATCACGCACGGCGTCGATGCTTGCCGGCAAGGGCATTGTGCTGGTAAACAGTGCAGGCAACGACGGCATGAGGGCATGGAAGAAACTCACATTCCCTGCCGATGCGCATGATTGTCTTACCGTTGGGGCGGTGACAAGTCAGCGAACAGTAGCACCGTTCAGTGCGGTGGGGCCAACGCAGGACGGCAGGGTGAAGCCCGACGTGATGGCAATGGGAGCTGAGTCTACGGCTTTATCAGCTCGAGGCACAATAATACGCGAGATGGGCACATCGTTCGCCTCGCCTACACTGTGTGGCTTGGTGGCTTGCCTATGGCAGGCTTTGCCGCATTTGAATGCACATGAGATAATGGAACTTGTGCGCAGCATGGGGGACAACCGCCAGCATCCCGACAATATTCAGGGATATGGCGTGCCCGACATGTGGCGTGCCCTGATGATAGGACGCTTTGAG
>JAGAPI010000193.1 GCA_017623335.1 Prevotella sp. | reverse complement strand
GGCCTTGCAAGAGAATGGCACGCGAGATTTTCCCGCAGAAGGTCGTGGGCGACTTCTTCAACAAGACTTTCGTGTGTCTGAAAAAGGACATGGAGAAAGGCGAGGGCGTGGAGCTGCAGAAGAAGTACAGCGTGAGGGCATTCCCCACCATGCTTTTCCTCGACGCATCGGGCAATGAGGTAAACCGCATCGTGGGCGCTGCTTCAGATGCCGCCAAGTTTGTGGAGAAGGTCAAGGGCGGACTGGGCGAGGAGAGCCTTGCGGCAATGAACGCCAAGTATGACGCCGGCAGGCGCGACACGGCTTTCATCTATGCCTACCTGCGCGTGCTCGACGACGCCATGCAGAGCAAGAAAGCTGAGGCTGTGACCGAGGAGCTGATTAAGGGCAGGGAGCAGACGCTCTTCACCGACTCCGCGCTGTACAATGCGCTGATGAGGTTCACTGAGGACAAGGACTCGCCGGCTTTCATTTTCTTCAGCAACAACAAGGACGAGCTATATAAGCACTATCCCAAGAAGGATGTCGACTGGAAAATATGGTATGTGTGGTTTAACACCGCCGAAAAGAGCATCTACTGGGGCGACGACAAGAAGTATCACTTCAGCGACTCGCTTATGACCGCCGTGGAAAGGGAGATGGCGGAGCGCAACGTGGAGAGCGCCGAGAAAATTTCGTGGAACGTGCGCGCCAAGGCGGCGCAGAAGACCGGCAACTTCAAGCTGGCTGCCGACTACGTGCTGAAATACGACAAGAAGTACAAGGCTACCGACTATATGATTGGCACTCTCGGCGAGGACTACACCGACAGCCCCGACTGCGGCAAGGACAAAAAGCTGCATAAGGCTATCACAAAGCTCGTGGGCGACCGTCTGCAGGAATTGAAGGCGAAGCCCAAGGATGAATTCTACGACTGGATTCCCGACTACGAGGAAGTGATGAAGAAACTCGCGGAAAAATAATCCTTCTACTCAGCCCAGCCGGTTCCGTCCGGCTGGGCTTCCTTGTCTTACCAGTCCTACTCTTCCTACTTCTCTTACTCCTCCTACTTCTCCTACCATTCCTACCCTCACACCAGCTTATATCCTATCCCCCTCACATTGATTATCCTCAGCGACCCGTCTTTCGCCAGTTTATGCCGCAGTTTGGTGATAAACACGTGCAGGCTGCGGGTGTTGAAGTAGCTGTCGTCGCCCCAAAGGTCGATGAGAATGTCGCTGCTCGTCACCACCTCGCCGCGGTGCTGGGCAAGGCGGCGCAGAATCTCCGACTCGCGGTGGGAGAGTGCCGTGGTGAGGGGCGTGCTGCCGCCGTCGGAGAACACGAGCTGCTCCTTGAGCGTGTCCAGCTGGTAGTTGCCTATTACGAAGCGCGTTTGCAGCTCTTCTTTTTCCTTTTCCGGCGTGCCGCCCCTGCCTGCCAGGTTCTTAATCCTCACTATCAGCTCTTTCATGCCGAAGGGCTTGCGCAGATAGTCGTTGGCTCCGGTCTCAAATCCCCTGACCACGTCGTCGGTGTCGGTGCGCGCCGTCAGGAAAATCACTGGCGTGCGGCTGTCCCTGCGGCGTATGCGGCGCACAAGCTCGAAGCCGTCCATGCGCGGCATCATCACGTCGGCAACAAGCACGTCGGGCGTTTGGGCAAAGAACATCTGCAGACCTTCCTCGCCGTTGCGTGCCGTGCGTATCGAGAATCCCTGCGTCTCAAGCGTGTCTTTTATTATCAGGGCGAGGGTTTCCTCGTCCTCAACCAGTAAAACGTTTATATAATTCATAATTCACAATTCATAATTCATAATTGGCTTCGCCGAACTAACGTTTCGTAACTCCACACTCCCAATTCGTAATTAAATAACTCTTCATCGCAGCGAAGCGAGAACAATTCGTAATTCGTAATTCAAAATTGGCTTCGCCGAACTAACGTTTCGTAACTCCCCACTCCCAATTCACAATTAAATAACTCTTCATCGCAGCGTAGCGAGAATAATTCGTAATTCAAAATTCGTAATTCGTAATTTCAAAACTCCAGCCTGAACGTGCTCCCTCTCCCCGGCGCGCTCTCCACCGTCACCGTTCCTCCGTGCATCGCCATCATCGTTGCCACGTAGTACAGTCCCAGTCCGTAGCCCTTCACGTCGTGCAGGTTGCCGTGGGGCACGCGGTAGAACTTCTCGAAGATGTGCTGTTGCTGCGCCTTGCTGATGCCTATGCCGCGGTCGGTCACCGATATTGTCACGGTGCCGTCGTCGGTCTGCCGGCATTCCACCTTTACGTCAGCCTTTTCGCCCGAGTATTTTATGGCGTTGTCGAGCAGGTTGTCAATCATCTGGCAGAAATGAGTCCTGTCGGCGTTGAGGGTTATGCCTTGCGGCTCTGTGCTCATCGTCAGCGCCATCGGCTTCTTGTATTTCAGCCTTTGCATCTCTAATAGCGGCTTTACGGTGGCGCCCACGTCAATCGGCTCCTTGTGCAGCGCGAAGTTCTTGCGCCGCTCCATGCTTGCCGAGAGAATCTGCTCCACCATCCCGCCGAGCTTCTGCAACTGCTCCTGCGATATGCGCAGATATTTCTCGCGGGTGGCGGCGTTGTCGCCCTGCGCGAAGTTCAGCAGGGCGTCGTTGGCGGCGTATGCCACGGCTATGGGTGTCTTCAGCTCGTGGGTGATGTTGTGGGTGAAGTCGGTCTTCATCTCGTCGAGCGTCTTTTGCCTGAGCAGGGTGTGTATGAGATACCAGAAGGTGAGTGCGAGGATGATGAGCGTGGCGAGCGAGCTGGCGAGGATGCCCTTGAACTGGCTCAGCACGCCCAGCCCCACGGGCTCCACCCACAGGCGGTAGATGCTGTGGGTTGCCGTGTCGTAGCAAAAGTCGTAGCGGCGCGCCTGTGCGCCCGGGGCATATCCCCTGGTGGCGATTACGCTGAGGGTGTCGGCCCTTGTGCTGTCAATCCCGTTCTTCCCCATCAGGAAGTGCAGCTGCTCCAGCCGGTGCACCGTGTCGACGGCGTTGTCGCGCAGGCGCGCCGTCAGCAGACTGTCGAACACTCTCGCGTCGGGCGCTTCCATGATGTCAAGTCCGCTGTGTATGCCCTGCTGCATCATCATCGTCAGGTCGTTGAGGCTTTTCCTGTCTTCAATCATCGATGAGAAAATCTGCTTACCGCCCGTCACCGCCGCCTTTGGGGGCTCGTCGGTGCGTGTCGATTTCACGTCGATGTGCATGTGGCGTTTCTTGCCCTTCTGGTTGCGCTGTATGCTCAGCGTGTCCAGCCAGTCGTCGCTGTGAATCACCACCTCGTCGCTGTCGCGCCGGCTCACCACGGTCTGCACCTTTGCCTGCTTAAACTGGCGGTGCTTGTCCATGCTGTAGCCTGCCTGAAAGCTCACCGAGCCGTGCTTGCTCTTATCCATGCTGCGCGACATACGGGCGATTCTCGTCACCAGTTCGTTGTAGTCGCTTATGCGCATCGCCTCCCTTATGCACGTCTCCTGCCGCTCCTTTTGCGCCACGTACAGGCTGTAGAGCCAGTATGTCTGATACAGGAATATGGCGGCGAGTGCCGAGCACACCAGTGAGGTGATGGTCTTTAACGGTAGTCGTGTCATGTCTTTGTCGTGTGATTTGGCTTCTTTTGCAAAGATTTTCGTTTCTTCGTGCAAAAATAGTCTTTTTTTTCCATTTACAGGCAGTTTGGTAAGACTAAATAACACTTTTCCTGCGATATGGTAAGACTGTATAACCCGAAAAAGCCTTGCAGGTGGGATTTTTGTAGTAACTTTGCATCCGGAAAAGAACATTGGGGGACCTACTCATGTGACCCATGAATGACCCTCTTGAACGGTTCATGAATGACCCTCTTGGACGACCCATGAATGCCCCTCTTGAACGGTCCATGAATGACCCTCTTTGCGACCCACGCGTGACCCTATTGAACGACCCACGCGTGACCCTTTATGATGACCCACGCATGACCCTCTGAGACGATTCACGAGTGAGGTAAAAACGGTATAATTATATAAATGTATATTATGAATAGAAAAATGTTTTTTCTGGCGTTGGCATTGTTGCCTACAGCCATGCGCGGACAGACCGACTCGCTCAGAGTGGCTGCCGCCGACAGTCTGATGCAGTCGCTGCCCGAGGTGATGGTCAAGGGCAGCCGTCCATTGGTGAGAAACGATGGCGGCAAGCTGGTGTTCGACGTTCAGGGACTGATAAAGGACAAGCCCGTGGACAATGCCTTTGATGCTTTGAAGCAGTTGCCGGGCGTGACGCCGCAAAACGACGACATCAGTCTTGGAGGAATGTCCGTGGCGATAATCCTCAACGGCAAGCTCACCACAATGACGCGCCAGCAGCTTATAGCATTGCTTAAGACCACTCCCGCCTCAAGGGTGCAGAGCGCGGAGGTGATGTACGCCGCTCCGGCACGCTATCAGGTGCGCGGGGCGCTCATCAACGTGGTTCTGACAAAGGGCGACGGCAGCGTGCCCCTGCAGGGCGAGGCGTTTGCAAAGGCGGAGCAGAGGCACGAGGCGCACATGGACGAGCGGCTGTCGCTGCTGTGGAACAAGGGAAGGCTTTCTGCCGACGCGATGGTGGGAATCTCCCACGGCAGGTCGTTCCACACCATGGACAAGGAGGGTGTGCACAGTCTCGCCGACGGCAGCAGTCACGATGTGTACACCAACGAGGTGATAAGGGTGAGCAGCAGTCCCGACTACAACTACAAGCTGGGCGCAGACTACAGGTTTGCCGACAACCACACCCTTAGCCTTGCCTATACGGGCAGCAGAACTGACTATACACAGAACAACACGATGACGGGAATGCAGACCTCCTCCGTAAAGAACACCGTCGACAACACGCTGCACAACGGGCACTTGGACTACACCCTGCCTATAGGGCTGAATCTGGGTGCCGACATCACATATTACGAGGATAACATTACGCAGGACCTTGTGAGCAATCTTAACGGCAGCCAGCTAGACTTTGTGTCGGTGAGCCAGCAGCGCATCAACCGCACAAAGCTCTTTGTGCGCGAGGAGCACAGGCTGGGAAAGCGTGCAAGCCTGAACTACGGCTCGGTTTACACTCACATCATCGACCACAGCCGCCAGAACTACCGTCCCACGGGCAGCACCACCGCCTCGCAGTTGCCGCAGCCGCTGTTGTCGCGCCGCACCGAGAACACCGTGAACCTGTATGCCGGGGCAAGCAACAGGTTTTCCGACAAACTGTCGGCAGAGGTGTCGTTTGCCGCCGAGCACAGCAGGACTGCCGTATGGAATGAGTGGGATTTCTATCCTGTGCTGAACGTCTCGTACGTCCCGAGCCAGGGAAATGTGTGGCAGCTGGCGCTGAACAGCAGCAAGCGCTATCCCGACTTCTGGGCTATGCAGGATGTCACCGCCTATCACGGAGGACGCTACGAGGAAATCGTGGGCAACCCGCGGCTGAAGCCGTCGAAGAACTACAGTGCGTCGCTCGTGTATGTGCTCAGGGGAAAATATGTGTTCAGGACGTGGTTTGACTACACCAAGGATTACTTCACGCAGACCATGTACCAGTCTACGCAGCGCTTTGCCGAAATCGACCAGTTCAATAACTTCGACTTCCAGCAGCAGGCAGGACTTATGGCTGCCCTTCCGCTGAAAGTGTCGTGGTGGCTGGACGCCCGCATCACGCTCATCGGAGTGTGGATGCGCGAAAAGGACAGCGACTATTATGATTGTCCCTTCGACCGCGACATCGCCTACGGCATGACCTCGGCAAGCAGCACTTTCCGTCTCTCCCGTCGCCATGACATCGGCGTTACCCTTTCCGGCTTTGCCCGTACCCGAGCCTTTCAGGGTCCAATGGACCTGCCGCCGTCGGGCAACCTCGACATAGCCCTGCGCTATGCCTTTGCCCGCGGCAATGCCGTGCTCAACGTGTGGTGCAACGACATTTTCGAGACTTCTTCAATAGCCCCCGAATGCCGGTGGGCGGGACAGAATCTCACCACCCGTTTCTCCTGCTTCCGTGCCGCCGGAGTGTCGTTCTCCTACAGGTTCGGAGGATATAAGGAAAAGAAAACAAATGATGTGGATACGTCAAGGATGAGATGAAATGAAGAATGAAAAGTGAAGAATGAAGAATGGGCTTGCGCATGATTATAGGGCTAATTGGGTTAATAGGGCTTATAAGCCAAATAATTCTTCATTCTTCACTCTTCATTCTTCATTTCACACAGCCTTGCAGGCTGTGTTCAGCCACTCCCGCTCCTCATCGTCCAGCAGCGGCGAGAGCTTCTCATACACCGTCTTGTGATATTGGTTGAGCCAGTCAATTTCTTCGGCAGTCATCATGCTGAAGTCTATCGGGGCAGTGTCAATTGGGCAGAGCGTCAGCGGCTCAAGCTGCAGGAAGCGTCCGAATGCCGTCTCCTTGTATGGAGTCACAATCATGGTGTTCTCCGTTCTTATTCCGAACTTGCCCTCAAGGTATAGTCCAGGCTCGTTTGTTACGGTCATGCCTGCCACGAGCGGCGCGGGCTTCCACTCCATTCTTATCTGGTGAGGCCCCTCATGAACGTTGAGATATGAGCCGACACCGTGACCTGTGCCGTGCATGAAGTTCATTCCCTCGCGCCACATAGCCTGACGGGCAAGGATGTCGAGCTGTGTTCCCGAGGCACGCTCGGGGAATTTAGCCATGGCGAGG
>JAGAPI010000192.1 GCA_017623335.1 Prevotella sp. | reverse complement strand
TCAAGAACAAAATAATACAAACTATAACGGCTATGATTAGAAAAGGAGAGAAATACAATCCTGATTTTATGTTTACAGCATAGAAAAGTGTTAAAAACGTTAATTTATTTGGATTTTAATATAGATTGCAGAGTTTTTTCTCTTGGCGCTTTATGCGGAGTGTACAGAGTTAATGCCGGTCGGCATTAGAGAACACAGAGCCTGCGCCATCGCTACACACGCGACGATAGGAAGTCTCTGTGTCTCCGCAATGCCGGTCGGCATTGTTCTCTGTGAGCATCATCATGCAACGGCAGAATACAGATAAAAAACTCTGTGTTCTCTGTGTCTCTGTGGTAAAAAAATACCCTAAAAACATCAGAAAAATGAAATTTATAATAAGAACATACGACAAGCACGAGCTGGCGCTGCTCTACTTCCCCGACTCCGACCGCGACACAGCCCTGCGCCACCTGCGGCGGTGGATAATCCGCTGCCCCGACCTCTGCCAAAAGCTCGCGGAATCAAACGCCGCCGTGAAGGCAAAAACCTACACCCCGCATCAGGTAAGGCTCATAACCGAGCACCTCGGAGAGCCGTAATGCAAAAAAAACACCCCGTGTCGGACATCTACGGACAATGTCGGACACGGGGATTCTGAAATTTCGTACCTTTGCACTGTAAACAAACACAAACACGCCTTACGGGTCCGCCAGTCGCGGTTACAGCCGGCTAAATCGCCGATTGAGGACTCCAAATCGCCGAATTGAGCGCGCCAATCGGCGATTTGCGGCAACGTAGAGACTGTCAACACAAAGTAAAACAACTAAAAATCCAACAACAAAACTATGGCACTGAAATTTCAACTGGTACAGAAAAGCAATCCCATGACCAAGGACGAGAACCTGTGGTACGGAGCAGTGAGACACGAAGAACCCACAATGGTGCTCGACGAACTGTCGAAGCACATGTCGGAGCACAACAGCCCTTACTCCAAGGGGCTCATCAAAGGGATACTCACCGACATGGTGTCGTGCATCAAGGAGATGGTGCTCCAGGGGCGCAAGGTGAAAATCGACGACCTCGCCATCTTCTCGCTCAAGGTGAAGAGCAAGGGAGAGAAGGACCCCAAGGAGTGGACCGTGGCGAAGAACATCACCAACGTTCACCTCAGCTCACGAGCCACGGGCGAGTTCTCCATCGCCAACCTCAAGGACGCAAGCCTCGTGGAGAGCCCCGACTACAGGAGCCCGCGACGCAACGAGGAGGAGCCAGGAAGCACCGGCACCGGCGGTGACAGCACCGACACCGGAGGCAGCGGACTGTAAAACACTCCTCACTCCACACTTAACACAAAACACTAAACACTAAACACTCAACACTATGAAGAAAGAAACCTGGAAGAAAGTAATTAACGTCGTAATCACTGTGCTTACAACCATACTGGGCTGTTTCGCAGTACAAAGCTGTATGTGACTATGATTACCTACACATTTCCCATCATTATCGGCGGCGAGGAAGAGGTGCTCAACGAGCGCTCTCTCCTCACCGGGGTGGAGGAAGGCATGATGATGAGCGGCGCCGATGCCGTGCGCTTCATCGTCGTCCACTGCTCCGCCACACGCGTCAACCGCAACTACACCGTGGAACAGATGATGCGCGACCACAAGGCGCGCGGCTTCCGCACCATAGGCTATCACTTCTACATACGCAAGAGCGGAGAGGTGACCCAGCACCGCAGGCTCCTCGAAGTGGGGGCACATGCCAAGGGCTTCAACCGCTGCAGCATCGGAGTGTGCTACGAGGGCGGGCTCGATGCCGCCGGACGCCCTGCCGACACGCGCACGCCCGAGCAGCGAGCCATGCTCCACGAACTGCTGCAGAAGCTCCACCGGCTGTTCCCCAAGGCATACATCGTGGGGCACAACGAGCTGCCCGGAGTAACCAAGGCATGTCCCTGCTTCTCCTGCGGCGAGTACTGCTACCTCATGCCGTGAGTGATTTTGAATAGTAATGTCCGGTTCATTTCTTGGCATTACTGTTCAAAAAAACAAAACTCCCCGGGGCAATGTCGCCCCGGGGAGTATAGCTGTTCTACATGCGCCGAGTTTCACTCAAACTCGCCTTCATAATAATCATACTCCGTGTCCGCCCTTTTGCGGCTGAAGGTCTGGATTTCGCCCCCCGGGCTCGTGCAGATCATCTGCTGCATGTCCACCTCTATCACCGTCATCTGCGGCTTCACGTATTTTCTCTTTGTCTCTGTCATGTCCTTTATCTTTTTTTTAAATCATTACTATCTCCGGGGCCCTTACTCTCCCCGAAGCCCTATTGCTCTCTCCCCGAAGTCCTCACTTCACAATCATCTTCTTGCCGTTCTTTATCACCACGCCCTTGTAGCTGCCGCCCACGCGCTGCCCCTGCAGGCTATACGCCGGCGCCTCCGTGCCACTGTTGGCGCCGCTTTTGGCGGTGCCCTTTTCCTTCTCCGTCGCTGCCTCTATCCCTGTGGCTCCGCCGTCAAGCTCCACCGACAGGCGCGCCGGGGCAGGGCTGCCGCCGGTAGTCTCTCTCGGCAGCCTTATGTAAGCCCGGCAGGCAGCCACGCTCGCACCCGCTCCCGCTCTGCGGAATTCGCCGCCGGCCCAGCCGTAGCAAGTGCCTTCATCGGCTTCCTCCTGAGTGAACACCTTTTTCTTGTAAACGCCGAAGAAACAGCCGTCTTCGGCATTGTTTGCCGTTGCGTTTACATCGCCCGCTGTCACTATCTCCGTCACCTCGCCGTCTGGTATAAACAGATAAGGCTTGTTTGCATTAGTTGCGCTAACCTTTTTAAACTTCACATTGCCGCTGCCGCTGTCATATCCGCTGTATTCATAGAACGTGCCGTACTCGGCGGTGTTCTCCACTGCAAACGGCAGGCAGACGGTCTGTGCCTTGCCTGCTGCGAACGTGCGCACGAACGTAATCTTGTTTGCATAAAAAGAATATGGGATGTTCAGTGATGTGAGGTTGTTGGCATCAATCACGAACTCCTCGCAGGTTTCGTTCTCAGCAACTATATTCTTATCAGTTGTTGGCTTTTCTATGTTTTTAGAAATGAATATCACAGGATTGCTATTTTCTGGAAGTTTCCCGATTATTTTAGTAATATCTTCTGCTGTTTTAACTTCTGATAAATTCAGTATTTTCAGGTTGGTGCAGCCGTCAAACATCCCATTCATACTTGTCAAGTTTGATGTTTTGAAGCTGCTGAGGTCAAGCTCGGTCAGTTTGCTGCAGCCCCCAAACATAAAATGAATATATTGCACGTTTGATGTGATGAAGCTTCTGAGGTCAAGCGACTTCAGACTGCTGCAGTTGTAAAACATATCGCCCATATCTGTCACCTCTGATGTGTCCAGATTTTCAATGCCTTTTATTTCTGCAAGCATTGTAAAACCATTAAACCATCTATTACAACTCTTGACCTTAACATCCTTGAAACTTTCCATAAACACAACTTCGGTGATTTGGGCTTTTTCATCATGTAAGTTGAATATCCATCCACAATAATTTCCATCTTTTATTTCCCAAGCCTTGGTGTATGTAAGTGTTATTGTAGTGGTAGCGTCACTGCCGCCTCCAACTGTTATCTCTCCACTTCCTTCAGTATTTACGTTATCAGTTGTGTTCACAAAGTGCATTGAGTAGGTTGTACCGTCTTCATTTGAATGCAAAACCGCGTAGGCTTTCTTTTCGGCAGTATCTTCCGCCCAAATTTTCCCCGTAGCCATGACCAACAGAGCCATGACTGCAAATAGAATTTTCTTTCCCATATTTTTTTATTATCTTTTAGTTTTATTTATTCACAGATTTTAGTTTTTTTTCTTCTGCAAAGTTAATGCAAACCGAGAGCAGAGCATCAAGCTTGCTTGAATGCTATGCCGAGGTGCAGCTTAACTTCTGCAAAGTTAATGCAAACCGAGAGCAGAGCCATCAAGCTTGCTTGAGAGGCTATGCCGAGGTGCAGCTTAGCTTCTGCAAAGTTAATAAAAAATATGGGCAGAGCCATACTCCCCCCCCGAAAGTTCGCGCAAAAAATATTGAAATTTAACTTTATAGTCAGTATTTTAACATGATTTTAGACACATCGGTCGCAAAACGCCCACAACGGAGCACAAAATCCTCCCCATCCTTATTTTCTGTTTTTATTTCTGCAATGTGCGTATTTCCTCCACCGACAATCCCGTAAGCTCTGACACCGTAGCGATGTCCAAGCCTTTTGCGAGCATGGAGAGAACTATTTGTGCACGCCCTTGCTCGATGCCTTCGGCACGCCCTTCGGCTCTTCCCTGCTCGATGCCCTCGGCAAGCCCCTGCTCACGCCCGAGCTCCAGAGCCGTGTCGATGGAGTTTTTTATGTCGCGGTATGCCTGCTCCATGTCTTTTATCATTTATTATTTCTGCAATGTGCGTATATCCTCCACCGACAATCCCGTAAGTTCTGACACCGCAGTGATGTCCAAGCCTTTGGCGAGCATGGAGAGAACTATTTGTGCACGCCCCTGCTCGATGCCCTCGGCACGTCCTTCCGCTCTTCCCTCGGCACGTCCTTCCGCTCTTCCCTCGGCACGTCCTTCCGCACGTCCTTCCGCACGTCCTTCCGCTCTTCCTTCGGCTCTTCCCTCGGCACGCCCCTGCTCGATGCCCTCGGCAAGTCCCTGCTCACGTCCCAGCTCCAGAGCCGTGTCGATGGAGTTCTTTATGTCGCGGTATGCCTTTAGGCTGTCCTCGTACTCGTGCAGCTCCTGAGGATTGAACCTTGCAATCTCCGCCTCGTCGAACAGCTTGCTGAAGACGCGCTCACGGAACGAGTCGGGACGCTTGTCGAGATACGATATGTTCTTGAGCGCAAACAGCCACTTGTCGTAGAGCGTGACAAGCTCCGCCTCCGTCTTGTCGAATTTCGCTATCTCCACGTACTTGAACGACAGCTTGTCGTTGAACACCCTGAGCGTCTTCTTGTCCATCAGTCCCACGTCGTGGGTGATGTCGTTCGGGTTGAACGCCGGCTCCTTGAGGTCGAAGTTGAGCAGCGCCACGATGTAGACGTGGTTGAGCTGGAAGTTCCAGCTGGCATCCTTGGGAGCCTGCTCGCGTATGGGGAACGTGGCGTAGTACAGCGAGCGGTCCTTGAAGTGCTTTTGGTATGCGTTCTGCATCTCCACTATGAACTTCTCGCCGCGCTCGTTCTCGCAGTACACGTCGAAGATGGCGCGGCGCTCGGCGAACACGTCGCCCACGTGCTCGCTGTTAAGGTAGCGCACGTCGGTAATCACCTGTTCGCCGTTGAACATCGAGTTGAGGAAATTCACAAGCAGATCCTTGTTCGGGCGTGTGCCGAAAATCCTCTTGAAGCCAAAATCCGTCAGCAGGCTTATGTAACGCTCTTCCAACTGTCCCATATCGTTTTAATTTATTATTTATTTTGTCTGCAAAGATACAAATAAGTGGGCACAAAACAAAATATAAAATAAAAATTTTAATATTTTTTTGCCGGACGGGAGTAATTGCCTATTACGAAAAATCTGTGGCATGCCACAGATTTTCGGTGTAAAGATACTAAAAAAACATAAATTTGCGGCGATATTGTTCCAATTATGGAACATATTGCTTAATTTTGCATGCAAAACAACTGTTTCATGGAAACAAGGAGAAAAATTAAGGTTATTTTGTCCAGCGAGGCTGATGCTTTCCTGTGCACATTGCGCCCTGACGTGAAGGCTAAGATAATCTACAACGTGGATAAGGTTGCTAACGGACATATAGACAAAGACCTTTTCAAGAAACTCGATGACACAAATGATATTTGGGAGTTCCGTACTTTGTACCGGGGCATTCAATATCGGCTGTTTGCGTTCTGGGATACAGATGAGGATACTCTGGTTATTGCCACGCATGGCTTTATCAAGAAAATGCAGAAGACACCCCAGAAGGAGATTTCCAAGGCAGAGGCAATAAGAAGAATTTATTTTGATAAGAAAAAATAGGATATGGAAGATATGACGTTTTATACCCTTGACGAAATAAAGGATAAGCACATCGGCAAGGTCGGTACGGCAGAAAGAGACAAGTATGAGGCAGAGCTTCATTCTTTCCTTGTGGGAGAGGCTATCAGGCAGGCGAGGAAAGCACAGAATATGACGCAGCAGGAACTTGCGGAGCGCATAGGAGTGCAGCGTGCTCAGGTGTCGAAGATTGAGAATGGCAGGAATCTGACACTGTCCACGGTTGCCCGTGTATTCAAGGCTATGGGGCTGAATGCGAAATTAAGTGTGGCTGGTGTCGGAAGCATCACGCTATAGGCTATTCTACCCCCTTTCACCTTTTTTGCTAAAAAAAAGAAAAAAGTTCGTGATTCTCCATAAATATGTGTAATTTTGCACCTTGAAAAAGAATAATGTGAGCAATGACTGACAATTTGGAAGCAATCGGCACGGAAATACAGCCGGAGCCGGTGCACAGCGAGCTGCGCACGGAGCACCTCGTGAAGCGCTACGGCAAGCGCACGGTGGTGAACGACGTGTCGATACACGTGAGGCAGGGCGAGATAGTGGGACTGCTGGGACCCAACGGTGCCGGCAAGACCACGTCGTTTTATATGACCACGGGACTGATAGTGCCCAATGGCGGCAAGATTTTCCTCGACGACCTCGACATCACCGAGTATCCCGTGTATAAGCGCGCACGTGCCGGCATAGGCTATCTGGCACAGGAGGCGAGCGTGTTCCGCAAGATGAGCGTGGAGGACAACCTGATGAGCGTGCTGGAGATGTGCGACAAGCCCGAGGGATATGAGGGCAAGGCGCGCGACTACCGCCTGGAGAAGATGGAGAGCCTGATAAAGGAGTTCCGCCTGGGCAAGGTGCGCAAGAATAAGGGCGACCAGCTCTCGGGAGGCGAGCGCCGCCGCACGGAGATAGCGCGCTGTCTCGCCATCAACCCCAAGTTCATAATGCTCGACGAGCCCTTCGCGGGCGTTGACCCTATTGCCGTGGAGGACATTCAGCAGATAGTGTGGGAGCTGAAGTACCGCAACATCGGCATCCTCATCACCGACCACAACGTGGAGGACACGCTCTGCATCACCGACCGCGCATATCTGCTGTTCGAGGGACGAATACTGTTCCACGGCAACCCCGAGGAGCTGGCTGCCAACAAGGTGGTGAGAGAGAAATATCTTACAAACTCGTTTGTGCTGAGACAGAAAGATTTCCAGACACTCAAGGCTGAGAGAATGGCAAAAGAGGCAGAGGAAGAGGGCTGAAAAACGTTAAAAAAAACAAAATGTGCTTTTTTTACATTGTTTATGTGTAATTTTGCACCCCAATATCGCAAATTAATTAAAAAATAACAGCAAAAATAAGAAAATGAATATTTCATTCGAGGCAAATGACAAGGTGAATGGCGTGATGACCATCACCATTGAGAAGGAAGACTATGCTGCCGACGTGGAGAAGCAGCTGAAGGATTTCCGCAAGAAGGCTAACATGCCGGGATTCCGTCCCGGTCAGGTGCCAATGGGCATGATTAAGCGTATGTATGGCACACAGGCAAAGATGGACGCAGTGAACAAGCTCCTTGGCGACAAGCTATATGAATATGTACGCGAGAACAAGATAGCAATGCTCGGCGAGCCGCTGCCAAACGCCAACCAGGTGCCGGTGGAGATTGAGAAGACCGACGGTCCATACACTTTCATATTCGACATTGCCGTGGCTCCGGAGTTCAAGGCTGAGCTTACAGACAAGGACGAGATTGAATACAGCGAGATTACAGTTGACGACGCAATGGTGGACGAGCAGGTGGAGATGTTCCGCACACAGCTGGGCCATCAGGACACAACCGTACAGGAGTACAACCCTGAGACACGCGACATGCTCAAGGGCGACCTGCGCGAGCTCGACGCCGAGGGCAACACCAAGGAAGGCGGCATCGTGGTGGAGGGCGCTGTGCTCATGCCGCAGTTTATCAAGGTGGAGGAGCAGAAGGCTCTCTTCGAGGGCACAAAGGTGGGATCGATCATCACCTTCAATCCTAAGAAGGCTTACGAGGGCAACGACGCCGAGGTGGCAAGCCTGCTGAAGATTGAGAAGGACAAGGTGGCTGAGATGAACAGCGACTTTACATATCAGGTGACTGAGATATCACGTCACGCCAAAGCTGACATCAACCAGGAGCTCTTCGACAACGTGATGGGCAAGGACGTGGTGAAGGACGAGGCAGACTTCCGCGCAAAGATTGCCGAGGGCATCAAGCTGCAGCTCACCCCGAACTGCGACTTCCTCTTTATGAAGAACGTACGCAAGTATGTGGAGGAGAAGGTCGGTGAGCTGACATTCCCCGAGGAACTGCTGAAGCGTATCATGCGCAACAACAACAAGGACAAGGACGAGAAGTTTATCGAGGACAACTTCGACATGAGCCTGAAGGAGCTGAAGTGGAGTCTCATCAAGAACCAGCTCGTGGAGGCAAGGGAGATAAAGATTGAGGATGCCGACGTGAAGAACGTGGCAAAGGCAATGGCAAGAGCACAGTTTGCACAGTATGGAATGACCAACGTGCCAGAGGAGTATCTCGACAAGTATGCTGCCGACATGCTCAAGGAGCGCAAGAACATAGACATGCTCGTTGACCGCGCCGTTGACCAGAAGCTCATGGAGGCTCTCAAGGCTACCGTGAAGCTCAACAAGAAGACCATCACTTTGGACGAGTTCAACAAGCTCATGGAGGCTTAACAGGGGCATAACGGCATAAAAATACGTTTTTTTTTGAAAAAACCTCATAAATATTTGGAGGTTACCGACTTTTTTTGTAATTTTGTTGAGAAAACGCGAAAAAGGGTCGGTAACCTCCTCCTTTTTTCATCTAAAAATAACAATAAAAACAATAACATATATGCAGAACGATTTTAGAAAATTCGCCACTAAGCACCTGGGCATGAACGGTATGGTGCTCGACGACGTAATAACCTCGCAGGCACAATACCTCAACCCGTACATACTGGAGGAGCGACAGCTCAACGTAACGCAGATGGACGTGTTCTCGCGCCTGATGATGGACCGCATTATTTTCCTCGGCACGCAGATCGACGACTATACCGCAAACACCCTGCAGGCGCAGCTGCTATATCTTGACAGCACCGACCCCGGAAAGGACATATCGATATACATCAACTCGCCGGGCGGAAGCGTGTATGCCGGACTGGGCATCTACGACACCATGCAGTTTATCACAAGCGACGTGGCTACGATATGCACGGGCATGGCGGCGTCGATGGCAGCCGTGCTGCTGGTAAGCGGCGCGGAGGGAAAGCGTTCGGCGCTCACCCACAGCCGCGTGATGATTCACCAGCCAATGGGAGGCGCGCAGGGACAGGCATCGGACATAGAGATTACGGCGCGCGAGATACAGAAGCTCAAGAAGGAGCTCTACACCATCATCGCCGACCACTCGCACACCGAGTTCGACAAGGTGTGGGCAGACAGCGACCGCGACTACTGGATGACAGCCGACGAAGCAAAGGAATATGGCATGATTGACAATGTGCTGAAGAGAAAGTAAAACGTGCCGAAGGGATAATAAAGCGATAATAAGAGAAGAAAGACAGGGAAATGTTGAAGAAATGTAATTTCTGCGGAAGAAACGAACATGAGGTGGAAATGCTCGTCTCGGGAATCAACGGCAATATCTGCAACAACTGCATAGTGCAGGCTTACGGCATTGTGGAGGCAGCGGGGATGATGTCGGGACAGCAGCAGGGAGCTAAGTCGAAGAAGACAGGGAAGAAACCCATGAAGGACGTGCCCAAGCCTAAGAAGATAAAGGAATATCTCGACCAGTATATCATAGGGCAGGACGAGGCGAAGCGCTATCTCTCGGTGGCAGTGTACAATCACTACAAGCGGTTGAACCAGCCACAGGACGACAACGGAGTGGAGATAGAGAAGAGCAACATAGTGATGGTGGGAAGCACCGGAACGGGAAAGACTCTCATGGCGCGCACCATTGCCAAGCTGCTCGATGTGCCATTCACCATCGTAGACGCAACGGTGTTCACCGAGGCGGGATATGTGGGCGAGGATGTGGAGAGCATACTGTCACGGCTACTTCAGGTAGCCGACTACGACGTGGAGGCGGCGCAGCGCGGCATCGTATTCATCGACGAGATTGACAAGATTGCACGCAAGAGCGACAACCCCAGCATCACCCGCGACGTGAGCGGAGAGGGAGTGCAGCAGGGACTGCTCAAACTGCTGGAGGGAACAATGGTGAACGTGCCGCCGAAGGGAGGGCGCAAGCACCCCGACCAGGACTACATCCACGTGGACACAAGCAACATACTGTTTATATGCGGAGGAGCATTCGACGGCATAGAGCGAAAGATAGCGCAGAGAATGAACACACACACGGTGGGATACAACTCGGTGCAGAACACGGCGAAGATTGACACCAAGGACATGATGCAGTATGTGCTGCCGCAGGACCTGAAGTCGTTTGGACTGATTCCGGAAATCATCGGTCGTCTGCCCGTGCTCACTTATCTCAATCCGCTCGACAAGGAGGCGCTGTCGAGAATATTGCGCGAGCCAAAGAACTCGATTGTGAAGCAGTATGTCAAGCTGTTTGAGATGGACGGCATAGAGCTCACCTTCACCGACGATGCCCTGAGTCTGATTGTCGACACGGCAGTGGAGTATAAGCTCGGCGCGCGCGGACTGCGCTCAATAGTGGAGAGCGTGATGACCGACACCATGTTTGAGGCTCCGGGAAGCCGCAGGAAGTCGATAACCATCGACAGGGACTATGTGCAGAGCCAGTTGAATAAAACGCATTTTAAAAGTTAAGGGGGAAACTAATAATATATGACAGAAAACATCAATCTTACAGAAGCGTTAAAGAAATATTTTGGATTTGATAAGTTCAAGGGCGACCAGGAGGCTATAATACGCAACCTCATGGAAGGACACAACGTGTTTGTGCTCATGCCCACAGGAGGCGGAAAGAGCCTGTGCTATCAGTTGCCGTCGCTGCTCATGGACGGTGTGGCAATTGTCATATCGCCGCTCATAGCACTGATGAAGAATCAGGTGGACGTGATAACGAGCATGGCGGAGCATGGCACCGCCCACTGTCTGAACTCATCGCTCAACAAAACCGCCATCGATCAGGTGAAGGCGGACATACGCTCTGGATTGACCAAGCTGTTGTATATGGCACCCGAGTCGCTTACAAAGGAGGAGAACGTGAAGTTCCTGCGCTCGGTGAAGGTGTCGTTTGTAGCAATCGACGAGGCGCACTGCATATCGGAGTGGGGGCACGACTTCCGCCCGGAGTACCGCAACATAAGGCCTACGCTTAGCCGCATCTGCGAGGCACCGGTGATAGCGCTTACTGCCACAGCCACCGACAAGGTGAGGACGGACATAATGAAGTCGCTCGGAATCATGGATGCAGTGCAGTTTAAAAGCTCGTTCAACCGCCCCAACCTTTACTACGAAGTGCGCCCCAAGACAAAGGATGTGGACCTCGACATCACGAAGTTCATAAAGCAGCACCCGGGAAAGAGCGGCATTGTGTACTGCCTGTCGCGCAAGAAGGTGGAGGAGCTGGCGGCGGTGCTCGTGGCTAACAACATAAA
This sequence comes from Prevotella sp., assembly GCA_017623335.1. The sequence goes on along the minus strand of JAGAPI010000192.1, from coordinate 784 downwards.
GGCGGCGCCATATCATGCGGGGCTGGAGAGCCAGAAGCGGTCGGAGACGCAGGACCAGTTTCTGATGGAGGACATACAGGTGATTGTTGCCACCATAGCATTCGGAATGGGTATCGACAAACCCGACGTGAGGTTTGTGATACACTACGACATACCCAAGAGCCTTGAGGGATATTATCAGGAGACGGGGCGCGCCGGCAGGGACGGCGGCGAGGGAGTGTGCCTGACGTTCTATTCGTACAAGGACCTGGAGAAGCTGGACAAGTTTATGGAGGGCAAGCCTGTGGCTGAGCAGGACATAGGCAGGCAGCTGCTGGCAGAGACCGCCGCGTATGCCGAGTCGAGCGTGTGCCGCCGCAAGATGCTGCTCCATTACTTTGGAGAGGATTATGAGCAAGACAACTGCGGCAACTGTGACAACTGCCTGCACCCGGCAAAGAAAATAGAGGCAGGCAAGGAACTGGTGATAGCGCTAACAGCCATACTCGCCATCAAGGAGAATTTCCGCGAGGACTATGTAATAGACTTTATATGCGGCAGAGACACCGACGAGGTGGTGGCGCACAAGCATCACAAGCTGGAGGACTTCGGCGCGGGAGAGGACAGCGACGAGAAGGTTTGGAAGCCGCTCATAAGGCAGGCGCTGCTCTCGGGCTATCTGCGCAAGGACGTGGAGAACTACGGACTGCTGAAGGTCACAGCCGCGGGAAAGAAGTTCATAAAGGAGCCGCACTCGTTTATGATTGTGGAAAACAAGGAGTTCTCCGACTATGAGGTGACAGGT
>JAGAPI010000191.1 GCA_017623335.1 Prevotella sp. | reverse complement strand
TGCTATTACTTTCCTCCCGTGACAATCTTCTTTATCTCGTTAAGCTTGTTGAGAGCCTCAACGGGAGTGAGGTTGTTGATGTCGAGACACAGAATCTCGTCGCGGACCTGCGACAGCACGGGATCGTCGAGCTGGAAGAAGCTCAACTGCATGCCCTCGCGGCTGTTAGCCACGTCAACGAGGGGCTTGCCTGCCGCACCCACCTGGGCGTTGTCAGCCTCAAGCTGTTTCAGAATTACATTGGCACGCTTAACAATGGATCGCGGCATACCGGCAATTTCTGCCACATGAATACCGAAAGAGTGCTCAGAACCTCCGCGCTGCAGACGGCGCAGGAATATCACCTTGCCCTCCATTTCCCTGACGCTTACGTTGTAGTTCTTGATGCGGGGGAAATGTTTTTCCATTTCATTCAGCTCGTGGTAGTGGGTGGCAAAGAGAGTGCGAGCCTTGCCGCGGCTGTTCTCGTGGAGATACTCCACAATTGCCCAGGCAATGGAGATGCCGTCGTAGGTGGAGGTGCCGCGGCCAAGCTCATCAAACAGCACCAATGACCGCTCCGATACATTATTTAATATATTAGACGCCTCGGTCATCTCAACCATAAACGTTGACTCGCCCAAGGCGATGTTGTCGCTCGCACCGACACGGGTGAAAATCTTGTCGACCAAGCCAATCCTCGCACTGTCGGCAGGCACAAAGCAGCCTATCTGCGCCAACAGCACAATAAGGGCGGTCTGGCGCAGCAGCGCCGACTTACCAGCCATGTTGGGACCAGTGATTATCATTATCTGCTGCTTCTCGTTGTCGAGCATTATGTCGTTGGGCACATACTGCTCGCCCATGGGCAACTGCGTCTCAATGACGGCGTGGCGTCCCTGACGTATGTCGATGGTGAGCGACTGGTCGATGACGGGACGCACATAGCGGTTGTCCTCTGCCGTTTTGGCAAACGACAGGAGGCAGTCAATACGTGCTATGAGGTTGGCATTAATCTGTATCTGCGGTATAAAGTCCTGGATATAAGTCACAAGCTCGTTGAACAATCGAAGCTCAAGGCTCATTATCTTGTCCTCTGCACCGAGAATCTTCTCCTCATACTCCTTCAGCTCCTGAGTGATGTAGCGCTCAGCCTGCGCCAGAGTCTGCTTTCTCACCCACTCTGCCGGCACCTTGTCCTTGAAGGTGTTGCGCACCTCAAGATAATATCCGAACACATTATTATAGCCTATCTTCAGGCTGCTGATGCCCGTAATCTGCTGCTCGCGCTCCTGTATCTTCAGCAGATATTCCTTGCCGCCGAAGGCAATGTTGCGCAGCTCGTCAAGCTCCGAGTCAACGCCCGACTTTATCACCCTGCCCTTGTTGACCTGCAGCGGCGGGTCGTTCTCCACCTCACGCTCAATGCGGCTGTAAAGTGCCTCACAGTCGTCAAGCCGCTCGCCGATATTGCGTATCGCATCATTCTCTGCCGCCATACAGGCAGCCTTTATCGGACGGATAGCCTTCAGGGCTGTCTTGAGCTGCACCACCTCGCGCGGCGACACCCTGCCCACAGCCACTTTGGAGATTATTCGCTCCAGGTCGCCAATCTTATTCAGCTCATCGTCAACACAGCCGCGGAAGTCGGGCTCACGGAAGAAATAGTCCACCACATCGAGGCGGCGGTTTATCTGCCGCTCGTCCCTGAGCGGAAACACCATCCATCGGTGAAGCATTCTGCCACCCATGGGCGACACCGTGCGGTCGATGACATTGAGCAGCGACGTGCCGTCGTCCTGCATCGGGCTGACAAGTTCCAACGAGCGTATTGTGAACTTGTCCATCCTCACATAGCGCTCTTCCTCGATTCTTGTGAGCGATGTGATATGTCCTATCTGCGTGTGCTGAGTGGCTTCAAGATATTGCAGAATGGCTCCGCTGGCTATTATGCCGTTTTGAAGATGCTCCACGCCGAAGCCTTTCAGGTTCTTCACGTTGAAGTGGCGCAGCAGCTTCTGGCGTGCCGTCTGGTCGGTGAACACCCAGTCATCGAGCTCAAACACACAGTAGCGCGTGCCGAAACAATGCTCAAACTCCTGCCTCTTGGTGCGTTCATAAAGCACCTCCTTGGGCTGAAAGCTGTTGAGCAGCTTTTCCACATAGTCCTTAGTGCCCTCGCCGGTGAGATACTCGCCGGTGGATATGTCGAGAAACGCTACACCGCATGCCGACTTTCCGAAATGCACTGCGGCAAGGAAGTTGTTCTCCTTATAGTTGAGAACGTTGTCATTCATTGCCACACCGGGAGTTACAAGCTCGGTGATGCCGCGCTTCACTAATTTCTTTGTCAGCTTGGGGTCTTCCAGCTGGTCGCAGATGGCAACACGCTTGCCTGCTCTCACGAGCTTAGGCAGATAAGTATCAAGGGCATGATGCGGAAATCCCGCCATCTCGGTGGTGGTCTTTCCTGCGGCACCGCTGCGGCGCGTCAACGTTATGCCCAGAATCTTCGATGCCGTGACGGCATCCTGGCAATATGTTTCATAAAAGTCTCCGCATCTGAACAGCAGCACAGCATCGGGGTGCTTTGCCTTCAGGTCGAAGAACTGTTTCATCATCGGGGTCAGTTCTTTATCTTTTGCCATCGTATTTTCAATTCTTTATTGTATTCATTTTTATTGCCCTCACAATCTCACCCACTATAAGTATCGGCGAGGTTATGAGCATTATATATATCCAGTCATGGAAATCGAGCGGACATACATTGAACAGACTGCCGAAACAGCTCACTATCAGCACCTGCCCAAGGAATATGGCAGCCACGATGCCGAGGAAGGTGGGACTGAAACAGTCGGACATCCTGCACCGCCGGCGCGCCACAGCCACAATGTCGCAAACAAGACTGCGGCCCGTGCGGAAATAGCGGGCATTGAAAAGGTTCCAGAACTGCATCATCACAAAGAAGGTGAAGAACAGCGACAGGTCGTACTTGGGCAGCTCGTCGTTGTAACGGGTAATATACACCCAGTAGACAGCTGAACAGAGAAAGAACAGCATGCCCACTCCTATAATCTGCCACGCCATGCCGCGGTCGATGATGTGGCTCTTGGGATTGCGCGGTGCCTGCCTCATCACCCTCTCGTCGGGCGGCAGCGTCGACAGTGCCATTGCGGCAAATGTGTCCATAATAAGGTTCACCCACAGCATCTGTGTGACCGTGAGCGGCGACTGCTCGCCAACAAATGCCCCGAAGAGCACTATCAGGCAGGCACACACATTGATTGTGACCTGGAAAAGTATGAAACGGCGGATATTGACGTAGAGCGAGCGTCCCCACAATATCGCCTTGCAGATGCTCACAAACGAGTTGTCGATGATGGTTATGTCGCTCGCCTCCTTGGCACGTGCCGTACCGTCGCCCATCGACAATCCTACCTGTGCCTTGCTCAGAGCCGGAGCATCGTTGGTGCCGTCGCCAGTCACAGCCACCACCTCACCCATGCGCTGCAACAGCTGCACCAGGCGTGCCTTGTCGTCGGGACGTGCACGTGACACTATGCGCAGTGTCGGCAACACGTCTTTAATAAGTTCCTCATCGCTCATGGCAGCAAACTCGGTGCCTGTAACGGTCTTACCCTCAGGCATTCCCAACTGGCGTCCTATCTCGGCAGCCGTTGCCGGCGAGTCGCCTGTGACTATTATCACTCTCACCTTGGCATCGTGGGAACAACGGCGGATGGCAGCCGCCACGTCGCTGCGCAGAGGGTCGCTGATGGCAGCTATGGCACAGAGCACAGGCTGCTCTCCGCTGCGCTGCCAGGCAAAGCCGAGCGTGCGCATTCCTTTATGCTGATAGGCGGCAATCTGCGCCTTTATCTCCTCATCGTCGGTGCCAGCCATTGCCATTATCACCTCCGGCGCACCTTTAAGGAAACGTATTGTCTCGCCATCAGCATCACCGCGGACCGTGGTCTCCATGTATTTGCGCTCGGTGGAGAAAGGCACCTGCCCCGTCACATCATCAGCATTGCGCCACTGGCGGTAGTCCTCGCCCCTGTCTTTCATCCACAGCAGCAATGCCGCCTCGGTGGGGTTGCCTATCGTCTCGGTGCCGTCGCCGTCGCTGAGCGCGGCAGTACTGTTTTGGGCTATACCTTTATATATAAGGTGCAGTGGGGTGTCGTTCAGAATCTTCATCTCGGCCACCTGCATCTTGTTCTGTGTCAGCGTGCCTGTCTTGTCGGTGCATATCACCGTGGTCGCGCCC
>JAGAPI010000190.1 GCA_017623335.1 Prevotella sp. | reverse complement strand
TTGAAGTTTACAAGAGCCTCTGCCACAGCGGCGTTGAGGGCAATCATTGCCGATGCGCAGTTTGCCTCAGATCCTACTGCGCGGAACTCAAATCGGTTGCCTGTGAATGCGAATGGCGATGTACGGTTGCGGTCGGTGTTGTCGATGAGCAGTTCTGGAATCTGCGGAATGTCAAGTTCCATGTGCTGCTTGCCGGCAAGGTCGATGAGCTGGTCGTCACTTGTGCTGTTCTCGATTGTGTCGAGAGCTTCGGAGAGCTGAGTGCCGAGGAATGATGATATGATTGCCGGCGGTGCCTCGTTGGCTCCCAGACGATGTGCGTTTGTTGCACTCATAATAGAAGCTTTCAGCAGTCCGTTGTGGCTGTATACACCCATGAGGGTCTCCACCACGAAGGTGATGAAGCGCAGGTTTTCCTCGGGAGTCTTGCCGGGAGCGTGGAGCACTATGCCCGTGTTTGTGGAGAGCGACCAGTTATTGTGCTTGCCGCTGCCGTTGATGCCAGCGAACGGCTTTTCGTGCAGCAGTACGCGGAACCCGTGCTTGCGTGCAATCTTTTTCATTGTCGACATGATGAGCATGTTGTGGTCAACGGCGAGGTTGGTCTCCTCAAAGATTGGGGCAAGCTCAAACTGGTTTGGCGCAACCTCGTTGTGACGTGTCTTGCAGGGGATTCCCAGTTCAAGGGCTGTAATCTCAAGTTCCTTCATGAAAGCCTGCACACGGCCGGGGATAGAACCGAAGTAGTGGTCGTCCATCTGCTGGTTTTTGGCAGAGTCGTGACCCATAAGTGTGCGGCCCGTCATGAGCAAGTCCGGGCGTGCCGAGTACAGTCCTTCGTCAACGAGGAAATACTCCTGCTCCCAACCGAGGTTTGACTGAACCTTGGTCACGTTATCGTAGAAGTATGAGCACACATCTGTGGCAGCCTTATTGACAGCCTTGAGAGCTTTCTTCAGCGGTGCCTTATAGTCGAGCGACTCACCTGTGTAGGATATGAACACAGTAGGGATACACAAAGTGTCATCGATGACAAACACTGGTGATGCCGGGTCCCATGCGGAATATCCGCGTGCCTCGAAGGTGTTGCGTATACCTCCATTAGGGAACGAGCTGGCATCAGGCTCCTGCTGCATGAGTAGCTTGCCTTCAAATTCCTCAATCATGCCGCCCTTCCAGTTGTGCTCTACAAAGGCATCGTGCTTTTCGGCCGTGCCTTCGGTAAGAGGCTGAAACCAGTGGGTGTAGTGGGTCACGCCCAGCTCCTTTGCCCACTTGAACATGCCGGCAGCCACGGCGTCGGCCGACTCGCGGTCCAACTGTGTGCCGTTGTCAATAACGTCGATGAGCTTGTTGTATACCTTCAGTGGAAGATACTTGTACATCTTCTCACGGTTGAATACATATTTGCCGAAAAATTCGGCTGGTGTCTCTTTTGGTACCACCACATCCAAAGGCTTTTTCTCAAATGCCTTTGCAACAACCTGAAATCTTAAATTTGTCATTGTAATACTTTATTTCGTTTTTTATATTTCTGTATTGTTCTTGGAAGAGCTGCTCTTAGAAACGGTTGCCGAGCCACTTCTCTATTCTTAGCATTGCTTCCTCGCAGTCCTCGCGGTTGCCGAACGATGTAAATCTTACATATCCCTCACCGCTTGGTCCGAAGCCCACGCCCGGCGTGCATACCACATTGGCATCGTAAAGCATCTGCTCGAAGAAACGCCATGAGGTATAGCCCTCGGGGGTCTTCACCCACAGATATGGCGCGTTTTCTCCTCCGAACACCGTAATGCCCAGCTTTCTTAGGGTGTTGAGCATCATCTTGGCATTGTCCATATAGTATTGTATGGTTTCCTTTACCTGTTCTTTTCCCTCGGGAGTGTATATCGCCTCAGCGGCGCGCTGGCTTATGTAGCTTGTGCCATTGAACTTGGTGCACTGGCGGCGGTTCCACAGGTGGTTGAGCTGTATCCGCTCTCCGCCGTCGAGCCGTGCCGCCGTAAGCTCCTTTGGCACTATGGTGTAACCGCAGCGCACACCCGTGAATCCTGCTGTCTTTGAATAGCTGTGGAACTCTATAGCCACCTTGCGTGCTCCCTTTATCTCGTAGATGGAATGTGGTACCGACGGGTCTTGTATATATGCTTCGTATGCGGCATCGTAGAGTATCAGTGTGTCATTTTTCAGTGCATAGTTCACCCATTTGCGCAGCTCGTCCTTTGTAATCACAGTGCCTGTGGGGTTATTGGGATAGCACAGATATATCATGTCAAGCCGCTGTTCAGGCAACTGAGGCGTGAAGTTGTTGTCTGCGGTGCAGGGCAGATAGGTTATGTTGCTCCACTTGCCGTTGTCGAGTACTCCGGCGCGTCCTATCATCACGTTTGAGTCGATATATACTGGATAGATGGGGTCGGTCACTCCCACGCTATTGTCCCAGCGCACCAGCTCCTGAATATTTCCTGTGTCGCTCTTGGCGCCGTCGTTGATGAACACTTCGCTCGGGTCTATATGTATTCCCCTTGTCAGAAAGTCGTTTTTTACGATAGCCTCGCGCAGGAAGTCATAACCCTGCTCTGGACCGTAGCCGCGGAATGATGACTTCACTCCCATTTCATCGACCGCCTTGTGCATTGCCTGCACAACCGCCGGACACAGCGGGCGCGTCACATCGCCTATTCCTAAACTTATGATGTTGGCTCCCGGACGCTTCACCCTAAATGCGTTTACCTTCTTGGCTATGTCGGCAAACAGGTAATTGTTCGGCAACTTCAAGAAGTGTTCATTTACTAATGCCATATTCTATATTCCTTATCTTTTTACTTGATTTTCTTTTTGTCATCTCGTCAAAACATCTTACTCTACCTCTGGCAGGGGTATATCACCTTCGAATGCAAATGCGGCTGGACCTGTCATGTAAACGTGCCCGTCGGTTTCGCTCCATTCTATGTCCACGCTGCCGCCGTCCATCCTGATATGCGACTTACGCTGTGAGCGTCCTGTGATGGCAGCTGCTACTGCTGTTGCGCAGGCTCCTGTGCCGCAGGCCATTGTTATGCCACTGCCTCGCTCCCACACTCTCATTCTGATGTCTCCGCTACCGGTGACCTGTGCAAACTCAATGTTGCAGCGCTCGGGAAACAAGGCGTTATGTTCAAGTATGCTGCCGTAGCGTGCTACATCCAGGCGCTCCACATCGTCAACAAATATCACGCAATGAGGATTGCCCATACACACAAACGTACTCTTGAACTCACGGTCGTCGGCTGTCAGCGGTTCATCGGTCATGGCTCCGTCAGTCGTGGCGAGTTGCGACGGGTTGTTTGTAAGCGGTTTCAGCATGTCTACGGTGACGGTTTCCACTTTATTGTCCAAATTTGTGTGCAAAGTTAATACTTTTATCCCGGATAACGTAAGAAGTCGGATATTTTTTTTATTTGTAAGACCTTTTTCATACAAATATTTTCCTATGCAGCGTGAGGCATTGCCGCACATCAGCGCCTCTGAGCCGTCGGCATTGAATATGCGCATGGTGTAGTCTGCTTCTGCCATGTCAGCCTTGCCTATCAGCACCAGTCCGTCGCTGCCTATGCCGAAGTGTGGCTTGCTCCATTCCTGGGCAGCCTTCTGCGGGTTGGGTATATTGTACTTTGTGGTGTCAACGTAAATGTAGTCGTTGCCTGCGCCGTGCATTTTTGTGAAATGTATTGTTGCCATATTGCTGCTATCCTTTTGCTTGTTCTTACATTTTGCTATGTTTTACGGTGCAAAGTTACGACTTTTGTTATTAAAATAAAAGATACGAAAGATAAAACTTTTATCTTTCGTATCAAAACTTACAGATTGTAATCTATAAACACTAATCAGATAATAAATTGAAAGTTAAAATCGTTTTTTTGTTTCTCTTACTTTAGAGCGGATAACCGTCATAGTCGTAAAGCACAGTAGAGAGATAACGCTCGCCGGTGTCGGGAAGCAGGACTACGATGGTTTTATCCTCGTTCTCCTTGCGCTGAGCCATCAACAGTGCACCGTATGCGGCAGCCCCCGACGATATTCCCACGAGCAGTCCCTCGGCAGCAGCCAGTTCGCGCGATGTGTGTATGGCATCGTCGTCGGCAATGTCGAGCACCTCGTCCACCACATCTTTATTATATATATAAGGTGTAAATCCCGCTCCTATGCCTTGTAGCTTGTGCGGGCCGTTCTCGCCTCCATTGAGTACAGGCGAGCCGGCAGGTTCTACTGCCACAACCTTGATATTGGGATTTTGCTCTTTAAGATATTTTCCCACTCCCGATATTGTTCCTCCTGTGCCCACTCCTGCCACGAATATGTCAATCTTACCGTTGGTATCGCGCCATATCTCAGGACCTGTGGTGTGGTAGTGCATCTCGGGGTTGGCTGTGTTCTCAAACTGTTGCAATATCACAGCCCCCTTGATGCTGTCACGCAGTGCCTCCGCAGCTTTTATTGCTCCTGTCATTCCCTCGCTTCCGCTGGTCAGTCTCACCTCGGCGCCGTATGCCTTCACAAGGTTGCGGCGCTCTATGCTCATGGTCTCGGGCATGGTGAGTATCAGCTTATAACCCTTTACGGCAGCCACAAGCGCCAATCCTACTCCGGTGTTGCCGCTCGTAGGCTCAATTATTGTGCTGCCGGGTTTTAGCATCCCCTTCTTCTCTGCGTCTTCCACCATTGCCAGGGCTATGCGGTCCTTTGCGCTTCCGCCGGGATTGAAATATTCCACTTTGGCAATTATCGGGTTTGCCGTTCCCTTTGTCTCACTCCATTTGCTCATGCGCAGCAGTGGGGTGTTACCCACCAGTTCTGTCAATCTGTTTGCAATCTTCATAATTTTTTTGTTTTTTTGTGTTGTTTTTATTGGGTAAGAAATATTGTGCTTATTTACACAAAGTCGTCACCTCTCTTCATCTGAATATCATAAAGATATTTCTTAATCATTGCCGAGGAATCTTCTTTCGGACATATAAGCAGCACGTTGTCGTGCTCCGCTACGATATATCCCTCCAGCCCGTGGATGACGGCAAGCCTGTCCTTGGGCAGCTTCACCACGCAGTTGCGGCAGTTTTCCATCATCACGTCGCTGTCAATCACCACGTTGTCGGTTTCCGACCGTTTCCTGCACTCATATATGCCGTGCCATGTGCCGAGGTCAGCCCATCCGAAGCTGCATTTCATCACCTCCACATTGTCGCTGCGCTCCAGCACGGCATAGTCAATGGAGATGTTGGGCAGCATGGAGTATCTTTCTTCTATAAATGTAAGTTCGGCATCGGGCTGTCGCAATACTTCTATCACTCCCGAATCTTCCAACTCGGTTTCAAACTGCGCCGCAATCTGCTGCAGCAGAAATGATGCATTCGACAGAAACAGTCCCGTGTTCCACAGAAATTCGCCGCTGGTCATAAACATTTGCGCAAACTCACGCTCGGGTTTTTCCACAAACGACTGTACGTTGTAGATGCCCTCGTCCGCAGTCTTGTTGCCCAGCTGAATGTAGCCGTAGCCCGGTTCCGGTCGGGTGGGGCGGATGCCCATGGTCATTATCACGTCGTGCTGCCCCACATAGTCAAGCGCCTTCATCATGTCGTTTGCAAAAATGGTGTCGTTTATCACCATTTGGTCGCTGGGAGTCACCATCATACGGGCATTGGCGTTGCGCTTTAGAATCCTTATTGTAGCCCACGACACGGCGGGACCGGTGTTTCGGTTTATCGGTTCCACCATGATGTTTTCCTCTGCCACCTCCGGCAGCTGTTCTCTCACCATGTCCTGATAGTCTTTCATGGTGCTTATCAGGATGTTTTCCTTGGGAATAAACTTTGCAATGCGGTCGTAAGTCTGCTGCAGCTGGGTTTTCCCCTGACCGAAAAAGTCAAGAAACTGTTTCGGTTTCTCGTTTCTGCTGCATGGCCAAAGCCTTTTGCCTTTACCGCCTGCAAGTATCACACAATAGTTGTCGTAATTCATTTCAAACAAGTCCATATAGCAGTATATTTAAAATTTTGGCACTAAATTACAAATAAAAAATGTAATTACGCCACTCTATTAAACATTTTTACGAAAAAATTTGGTATTTAAAAAAAATATGCTTACCTTTGCACCCGATTTGAGACGAAAGTCAAAAATATTGACTTGCCCAGATGGCGGAATCGGTAGACGCGCTGGTCTCAAACACCAGTGGGGCAACCCATCCCGGTTCGATCCCGGGTCTGGGTACAGAATTTAAACTTGTAAGGTGTTGTGAGCTAAAGGCTTGCAACACTTTTTTTATTTTATTTGCGTTATGAACAGAATGAAGGAAGTGTATAGGGTTACTATATGGGGCAGCATCATCAATGTGGTGCTGCTTATCTTGAAGTTTGCTGCGGGCATTCTTGGACATTCGGCGGCGATGATAGCCGATGCAATACATTCGCTTACCGATTTTGCCACCGATGCCGTGGTGCTGGTGTGCGTGACGCTGGGCAGCAAGCCGGTGGACAAGAGCCATGACTACGGTCACGGTAAATTTGAGACACTTGCCACAGCGGTTATTGCTCTGGCACTGCTGGCTGTCGGTGTGATGATATGTTATTCGGGAGTGATGAAGACTTACGGTGCCATGGTTCTTGGCGAGACTTTGGAGCAACCTGGCATGGTGGCTCTTATTGCAGCTGTGGTGAGCATTGTGCTCAAGGAGTGGGCGTTCAGGTTTACTGCCAGAGTAGGCAGGAGGTGCGACTCACAGGCTGTGATGGCGAATGCGTGGCATCACCGTTCCGATGCCCTTTCATCTGTAGGCACCATGTTTGGTATTGGAGGAGCGATATTCCTCGGTCCCCGCTGGGCTGTGCTCGACCCTTTGGCTGCCATTGTGGTGAGCGTGTTTATAGTCAGGGCATCGCTGGGGCTTATAAAGCAGGCTGTTGATGAGCTTACAGACGCCAGTCTGCCGGAAGCCACCGAGAACGAGATAATGGAAATAGCAGGAAAGGAGGAAGGGGTGCAGGAAATTCACAATCTTCGGACACGCCGCATTGGCAACAGCATAGCCATTGACATGCACGTGAGAATGCTCGGCTCCACGACATTGTTCGATGCCCATCAGCGGGCAACAAACATAGAGCACAGGCTGAAAGACAGGTATGGCAAAGGCACATACGTGAATGTGCATCTTGAACCTATAAAGGTGAATGGGAAGTATGTGAAAAATGAAGAGTGAAGAATTCTTCACTCTTCACTCTTCATTCTTCATTTATCAAAGTGTACCCAGTCCACTTCCATCCAGCCGCCGTCGTTCTTGGCGCCTGGACGGCAGCAGAACAAACCTACCTTTGCGCCAATCCACTTGCCCACAACAGCCTTGAAGTCGCTGCCAAGTGTGGTGAACTTCTTGCCGTCGGTGCTGTACTGCATGGTGCACCATGTCTCAGGCTCATGACCAGCCTTTGGACGCTTGGCTTTCACAACGATGCGCAGATATACATCGGGTGTTGACGGGCGGCCGCTGAACTTGAGCGAGCCTCCGTTGGAAGAGAGATATTTGTTGGTGTAAGGTACCTCACCCTCTACGCTCGGCAGTTTTACGCTTGTTACGATGGTCTCAGCCTTGCCTTTCAGGGCATCTTTGCAGTCAACGCGCTGCAGCTCAAAACCGTCTTTTGTGTCTACAATCTTCAGTGCAAAGTAGCTCTGTCCCATCATTATCAGACCGCAGTTCTCGCCACGGGGCTTGAAGTCGGGATTTGGGGTGAACTTCACCTTGGCTGTCACTGTGAAGTCCTCGGCAGGCAGTTTTTGCAGCAGCAGGTTAGGGCAGTCGCTCAGGTTCTTGTAGTTGGGACGGTTCTCAACAGAATACAGGCGAAGCACCTGCTTGTTGGCGTCGCAGAACGACCAGTAATGGCTTGGCAAACCGTGCCACTGCCATTGCCAGCCCAGTTTGTTGGCGGTGAAGTCATCGCTCTCGTCCGGCTGGAAGTCGCCGCTCGACGGCAGGTTGGGCTTCTTATATTTGTTTACAGGCTCGCCGACACCATCGCCGTCCTTGTCAACGCCAATCACAGGCCAATCGTTTACCCATTTCATTGGCTGGAGGTGAACCACACGTCCGTAGGCATCCTTGTCCTGGAAGTGCATGAACCAGTCTTCGCCGTTCTGTGTGTCAACCCATCCGCCCTGATGAGGACCGTTCACTAAAGTGTTTTTGCCCTGAGCCATCACCACGCGCTCCTTGTATGGTCCGAAGGGGTCTTTTGAGCGCAGAACCACTTGCCATCCTGTGGGCACGCCTCCTGCAGGACTCATTATATAATAATATCCGTTGCGCTTATACAGCTTGGTGCCCTCGATTGTGGGCTGTGTGTCGTGTCCGTCGTATATTATGCGACCGGGACCGATGGTGCTCTTTCCGTCGGGAGTCATCTCGGTCATAAACAGCACACTCTTCACTCCGGCTCTCGACCCGGCACAGCCGTATGACAGCCATGCGCGGCCGTCCTCGTCCCACAGCGGACAGCAGTCAATCATTCCCTTGCCTTCCTTCACCATCACGGGCTTGTCCCAGTGTCCGCTCGGGTCTTTGGTCTTTACCATGAACAGTCCGCGGTCGGGGTCACCCCAATAGATGAAGAACTCGCCGTTGTGGTGGCGTATTGACGGTGCCCATACGGCGTTGCCGTGCTGCACTGCCTCTGCCCACTCATCGCCGGGATACCAGTCCTCAAGGGCTGCACCTATGAACTTCCAGTTCACAAGGTCGGTGGAGTGGAGCACCTGCAGCCCAGGGAAGCAGTTGAACGACGATGATGTCATGTAGTAGTCGTTGCCCACGCGGCACACGTCAGGGTCGCTGTAGTCAGCATTGAGTACTGGGTTGCGGTATTCCGTTTTGCTTACATTCGGATTCCATGTCTTCGATTTTGTCTGTGCCTGTGCGCCTGTGGCAACGGCAAGACCCAGCAATCCGAAAAATAAATGTCTTTTCATCATAATTTGGTTTGTTTTAATATATTTGTAGTTTCAAGTGGCAAAAGTAATAATTTTTTTTGATATTACCAAATATGTACTGATTTTATTTACAAATTTTGCAAACTCATCAGTTTATGTTTCCATCATCATTGTTATTGTCTTAGAACCTCATAATGTAAACCGCTATTTATATAAACCGTCATTTATATTGTGTTTGCAAAATGACTTTGTCAAGTGCAAAGGTACAATTTATCTTTGGATAATCTCTTAGATTTTAAGTGCTTTTCACTTTGACAATCAGCAAAACACGGATTTTTCCACCTCATTCTTTAGGAACGAAGAAACATATCCCACACTCTGGTAATAAAAACCAGTGGAATTATGCTGTAACCTGTCGAATGTTTTAGATGTATATAGAATATCCAAAGCTTTCTCAGAATCATAACCGTATGTATCCATCAGCCATTCGGCAAGTTCCACGGTCATTTCATCTTTCATTATCTGTATTTGATTTTCATTCAGTCTTGTCATAATGCTAAAAGTTTACTTAGTGCTCGTTCTGTTCCGAAATAATATTGAAATGTTATGCCCTTGGCGTATTTCAATTCTTGAATTAGTTTTTCAAGTGAAATAACACCTCCACGATACCTTCTTAACTGATATGTTACTCCGTCATCTGCAATTGGTCCGTAAACAATATCATAGTTATGGCAAGGTTGAGGTAAATGAGTATCGCGATTCATCAATATGAATTTTGTCCATTCTACAGAATATTCATCAAAAAACTTAACGTTCAGTTCGTCTGACAACATTATGGACTCATCAAATAGAAAACTGCTTACTGTTGCTTTTCCTGATTGCATCTGATTAACTTTGTTGAAAGCCAAGTCCCATGCCTGTTGTTTATCTGCGGATAAATAAAATCCCTGCCCAAAATCCTTAAAGGGTTTTGAGAGCAGCAAATTAGGTTTACCAATCTTTACATTCGAGCCATGATATAGTGTAATCATTATAATTTCCCTCCATTATTCTTGCATACCATATATATTGTTTCAACAGAATCTTCAAAAGAAAATGTGTGAAGGACATTATAATGCTTATACAGATAATCAAGCCCCTTAAAAGATTTCAAATAGAAATATGCCTGACGAGGAAGTAAGCCAAATCTTATGGCAAACTCGCTAATCAGTGATACAACAAATCCTGTTTTATTATGGTCTTCTCTTGACATACCGCTAATGATAATATTGTTTTGGTGGCAAAGTTACTGTTTTTTTCTGACATTGCCAAGAATTTTGTGAAAATCTTACATTTATAAAACTATGCGTTATGCAAACGCTTAAATAATTAATATTGTAAAAAGGTATGATGAAATATTAAAAAATCATTTTATATTTTGTTTTCTTTCCGCTTATTGATACCTTTGCACTCTGTAAAAAACGAACAGCAATGAAGAAATTACCGCTATTTATATTTATTGCGCTGTGTCTTACGGCGTTGGCAACGAGTTACGGCAGTTATCATGCCGCCGAGCAACAGGTGCAGAGAGACCTGCAGCAGGCATTGGCGAAAACAGTGGGCGAGCGGGGCGTTGACGTGATGAGGCAGGACTCCATACGCGCCTACCGTATGATGGCAAAGACGGGTGGCGGAACCATGACTATTGCCGTGTGTGATGCCACGTTGCGCCGTCATCTACAACTGCCGCAGTTGCGCGAGAAGGCATACATAGCGTATAGGGTGGGGAAGGAGAGCGGCAAATGGAATGTGGCTTTTGAGAGCTGCGCAGATTGTTCCATGGCGATGGTGTGGTCGCTGTCCGACCAACGTCATTCCATGTGGTTGACTGTTGTCGCCGCTTTGTGGCTTGCGTTTTCATTTATGTGGAAAAGGCGTATGCAGCCAGTGTGCGAAAGTGCCGTATGCAGTAATGCGAAGTGTTTCGGCGGATTGGCATACGATGATGTCAGGCAGTCGTTTGTTGGCGATAATGGTATGACGGTGCATCTCACTCCCATGCAGCGGCAACTGATGGAAATGTTTTTTGCCTCGCCGTCGCACCGCCTCACCAAACAGGAGATATGCGATGCCCTGTGGCCCAGGAAAGAAGATGCGAGCGACACTCTCTACACCATGATACGCCGGTTGAAGCAGGAACTTGGCAAATCGTCGTCGCTGCATATAGAATCCGACAGAGGCAGGGCTTACATTCTGTCTGACAGTGAATTGTCAGACAAATGTCAGTGACATTTGTCTTATCCATAGCCATATTTTC
>JAGAPI010000189.1 GCA_017623335.1 Prevotella sp. | reverse complement strand
GTGCCGAGGCTCTGGCTTTCAATCACCGTCAGTGGATTGTTCTCGCTCCATTCCGCAGGCAGCACCATAAACCGTGCCCCCTCCAGAATAGGGCGGAACTCATCCCACTGCATCTGTCCCTTAAACTCAATGGGAGCACCCGATTCTTCACTTTTCACTTTTAATTCTTCACTCAAAGGACCGTCACCAATTACAATCAGCTTATGCGGCAGTTGCGCGGCAGCCTTGCACAGCGTCCTCACTCCCTTCACCTCGTTCACGCGCCCGAGATATACGTAATAATCCCCTTTTCTGAAGTCCGGGTTCTTGCATTTCTCCACGTCAATGAAGTTGCACAGCACCCTGAACTTCCCGGGCGAATATCCGCCCGCCACACATGTGTCCATCATAAACTGCGACGGAGGCAGAAACAGGTCAACATATTCCTGCAACATATCCTTGCTCCACTTCATAATCTCCCTGTATCCGATGACGGCGCCTATTAGTCCGCCGGGCATACAGCGATGGCGTATTACCGCCCGTTTGTCAGTGAAACACTCCGTACACCATCTGCCGTCACGGGTGCAGGTATAGCACGGACACACCAGCTTCGTGTCGTGCAGAGTCCACACCACCCTTATTCCCCTCTCATGCGCCATCCTGGCAATCACGGGACTCAGTTGCGTATGAATGTTGTTCAGGTGCACCACGTCGGGCTTAAAGTCGTCCAGCAGCCTGCCGAATTTACTCCTTACCTCCTTGTCGCCGAATGGCCGCGTGAACGCCTTCAGCCTGCTCATGTCCGAAGGCCAGTAATCCGTCCATTCCGACCTCTCGTTCTCAGAATATTGCATGGCGAACACCGCCACCTCGTGCCCGTGGCTTTTAAGCATCCTTTCCAGGTTCATGGTGTAGATGCAGTCACCGCCACGGCGGTAATAAAATTTATTTGCTAATAATATTTTCATGATTCAAATCATAATCCTCATTTCCCCTCCTGCATCCTCTTCCAGTATCTGATGTTCAGCTCCTGTTTCACCCGTCGCTCCACCTCGCGGCTAACCATGTCGTCGAACAGCTCGCGGAGAGGCCGCGAGAACGGCCGCCAGCCATATTCCTCGTTCTCCTTAGCGCCGCAAAACAGCAGGGTGAGCACATCGAGCAGCATATACAGGCGGGCTTCCTCGCTGTCGTAGTGGGTGAGCATCCAGTGCACCAGGCGCACAAACTCCCAGAGCTGCATCAGCCGCCTGTGCCTGAAATGCTTGCGGAACTGCCGCCCGAGGTGAAACTTCAGGGCGATGTCGTCAAGGTTAAGTGTCCAGCGGCGCATGCTGTCGGTCAGTTCGCCGTACTTGTCGGACATTGTGTACTCGTGGCGTGCTGCTTTGTAAAGCTCATGCGCCACCTCGCTGAAGCGCTCCTCGGCAGTCTTCAGCACCGTCTGCTCAAAAAGGGGCACTCAGTGACCAATTCTGACAAACTTGCAAAATTTTTCATCTTTGTATAAGTTATTTAATAAATTTGTGTCGTTTTTTACAACAATGTGGTAAATTTCAAATTCCACATCGGAATATTTTTTGTACTTTTACATCCAGTTAGCAAAGGCTGGCGGAGCGGGTGAACCCTAATGTTAAACATTCACCTTTTGGGGTGAAGGGTGAACCCTGTACATAAAGATCTTTGATTATACAGCGCGTGCGCAAAAGAATATAAAGAAAGTTATGTATCAATGGGTTAAGTGGTGTTTTTAACACTGTTTTAACGCAATGTTTAAAGTAAGGGTTCACCCTTCACCGCCGCCAAAAAAAGCTAAAAGTATTAATTTTTTTAACATTAAAGCAAAAAGGACAATGGAACAGAATGACCAAAATCCACTGAAGGCCGCCCGCGGGGCAATGCCATCGTACTTCCACTCTATCAACAGCTCTGAGAGCCACCAGCTCACAGACTGGATGTTTCTTAAACAGGTGATAACCGCCGACCCCTCGCTGAAGGCGCTCACCGAGACCTACCGCAAGCGCCTTGCCATCAGCAAGAAGTTTGCCGACGAGCTGAAGCCCTCGTTCCCCGCCATCACCACATCGGCGATGATGGACGGCAGCGGCAGGAAGCTCGCCAACTTCGTCAAGCCTACATATATGCTCCAGCTCGACTTCGACCATGTGAATACGGAGGATATGGAGCGGCTGCTCGCCGTGGTGAGGGATGATCCGCACACCATGGTGGAGTATGTCACAGTGAGCGGCAGGGGATTCCGCATATTCTGCTCCTACAGCCGTTTTGCCGACGATGATGTCACGGTGCTTGAGCTTTTCGACGTGATGCTAAGGAAAGCCATGGACCATTACACCCGTCTGCTGGGCGTGGCTCCCGACAAACAGTGTTCCGACATCACCCGTTGCGCAGGGCTTGCCCACGATGCCGACGCGTTTTTCCGCTGGGAGGCGATTCCTTTCGAGCTTGACATTCCCGACCTGAAAATCCTGTATTCGCAAAAGGCAATCGAGACGAAAACGTCCAGACGCACGGCAAGGAAAAAGACTGCCCCGGCGAAGAAGGGCGCCGCGGCGGCGCAAACCTACGGACCGCCTGCCATGGACGAGGCTGCGGCGCACATCGGTCAGCTGCTGGCGCAATGGGGATATGTGTTTGAGCCTGGCAGGCACAATGAGTATGTGTATAACTTTGCCAACACCTGTCTGCGCTACGGCATCGCCGTCGATGAGGTGATGCAGTATGCCACCGCAGAGTATGGCAGCGCCTACGCCGACACGGCGGCGGTGATAAAGTCGTGCTACAAGCATACGGAGAGGATGGGCGTCTGGCATTTCTATCAAGAGGGAGAGGGCTACGGCGGCAGGCTCTCGGTGAAGGTCATCAAGCAGTGGCTCACCACGCACTATGACTTCCGCCGCAATGTGATGACGGGATTCTATGAGATTATGAGCCGCATGGTGCTCAAGGGGAAGTATCCGCACTGGACGGGCATCGACGACAACATTTCGAACTCGCTCTGGAGCGAGATGAATGAGCAGGGGCTTAATGTGCCCGAGAAGACGCTCCACAGCATCATCAACAGCGATTTCAGCGAGGCGTTCGACCCGCTCGACTTCTATCTGCGCTCTCTCAAACCGTGGGTCAAGGGAAAGGATCCCGACTATATCGGTATGCTCGCCGACCGTATCGTCGTGGCTGACCTGCCGGATGACTGTCACACTCAGGAGCTCTTCCGTTATTTCTTCAAGAAATGGCTGGTGGCTATGGTTGTGGCGTGGGTAAAGGTGAGCGTGGTAAACCAGACCATACTCATACTCGTGGGCAGGGGAGGCATCATGAAGACCACTTTCTTCGCCATGCTCCTGCCGCCGCAGCTGCGCCAGTATTTCATCAACGACTCCACCGGGGCATACACCGACAAGGACTTCATGGAGGCTTTCTCAAGCAAGGCACTGATATGCCTCGACGAGTTTGAGACTGTGTTCGGAAAGAACCTGAGCGCATTCAAGAGCAACATCACGAAAACAACCTTCTCCATACGCCGCCCCTACGACAAGTATCGCTCCGAACTGCCTCACCGCGGAGCACTTGGCGGCACAACCAACAGCCGCCAGTTTATCACCGACGAGGAGAACCGCCGCTACTCGCCGTGGATTGTGGAGAGCATCCTCAGCCCCATCGACCATCCCATTGACTATGACAACGTGTATGCCCAGGCGGTGGCACTGGGCAAGGAAGTGGCGGCTCACCCCAAGGGCACGGAGCCGCTCTGGACCTACTGGCTCACACGCAACGACATAGAGCTGATGCGCCGGCACAACCGCCTGTTCATGGTCGCCAACTATGCCGAGGAGCAGATTCTCCGTTTCTACAAGGTTCCCGACAGCACCACCAATCCTGGCTGCATAAGATTCCGCTACAGTGCCGAGATACTGGAGAGAATCGGCGGCAATCCCGCCCTTCGCCAGAATCTGAACAATCAGAACATCGGTGCCGTGATGTCGCGTCTGGGATTTAAGAAGGTACATAAGAAGGACGGCAACGGATGGGCGGTGATAGAGAAGGAGAGCATGGAGATAATCAATGACGCCACGCTCACCAGCGGAGAGATTGAACAACTCATAATGCATGATTCATAATTATTCGCAAGCTCATCAGCTTCGCAGGCATCATCCTCACAATTCATAAATCAATAATTTTTCATCGGCATCAGCCGACAACTCGTAATTCGTAACTCAAAATTTGTAATTAACAATGACAATAAAACCCTACACCAAACAAGAGCTTGCGTCGATGTAT
>JAGAPI010000034.1 GCA_017623335.1 Prevotella sp. | reverse complement strand
GGTATGTCAGATTCTACAGCCAAACGTGAGATATCTTATCTGAAAAAGATGGAAATGTTAGAACGTATCGGAAGTGATAAAACTGGATATTGGATAATAAAAGGTGTTACAAAATAAGATATGTAATATGTCCCGACTAAGCGATTTATACAAAGCAATGGAAACTCTCCGCAAAGAGGGACTTCCTGTGAATGAAGACCTTGAAAAGAAGGCAAATGAACTGAAGGAAGATATTATCAAGAAAGAGATTCTTCCTGTATTGAGCAAGACGATTGAACCGGCACTACAGCCAGTAAAGCGTGAACTGGTGCTGGTAGTAGATTATGTGCCGGGACAGCCGTTAAGCGTTCATCTCAGCCGCAAGCGGAACTTTGCCTCGGAACTGACAGATGCTAAGGAAATGGTGCTTGACCCAGAAGTGACACACAGGAATCATGGTTCTCATCAAGACGAAAAGACAGAAAGGGGACCGGCAAGGGACATGACTGTGACATTTCCTGACGGAACAATAATAGCGGAGAAGAAAGCGGTTGATACATTCGTTGCGGTAGTGAAGAAAATTGGTGTGGCGAAAGTCCGCATGGTGGTGGAAGAGTATAACCTCAAGTTCTGCAAAGTTCCTGTAATTTCAAACAGGAGGGATACAAAATACGGCAGAAGCCAGAAAGATTTAGGTGACGGATGGCTGTTGATTACTCACAGCAACAATCCAATGAAGAAATCCTTTATAGAAAAGGTATCGGATATACTTGGCTTAGGGATTAAAGTGACTTTAAAGGGATAATCCTCAAAAGTGAACTTGACTCTATACAATAACACTAACAGGCAAAACGTTAAATAAATTATGAGTGAATCACAAAACAATATGAAATCGTTAAAAGAACTATATCGCATAGGTCAGGGACCTTCGTCAAGCCATACTATGGGACCGCGCAACGCTGCGGCGAAATATCTGAGTGAACATGCCGGTGCGGCAGGCTTTAGGGTGACTCTCTACGGCAGTCTTGCCGCTACGGGAAAGGGACACCTCACCGATGCTGCCATCTTGCAGGTGCTTGGAAAGGAGCGCACGGAGATAGTTTGGAAAGC
The DNA here is from genome assembly GCA_017623335.1 of Prevotella sp. Next base: position 4,568 of record JAGAPI010000034.1, on the reverse strand, counting down.
CGAAACGGTGTTGCCTTTCCATCCTAATGGGATGATGTTTGAGACGCTTACTCCGCAGAAAGAATATGTTGACAGATGGATTGTGTACAGCGTGGGCGGAGGCGCATTGGTGGAGGAGGGCAAGGAGCAGCCTGTCACTCCGGATGTGTATGACATGAACCGTTTGTCGGACATCAAACGGTGGTGTGAGCAAAATGGGAAATCCTACTGGGAGTATGTTGAGGCATGCGATGGACCTGAGATTTGGGATTATCTTGATGAGGTGTGGCGCGTGATGTGTGGTGCTGTGGAGCGCGGCATAGAGCACGAGGGTGTGCTGCCTGGTGTACTGAAGCTGCGCCGCAAGGCTCCCGACTATTACATCCGCGCCCTTGGCTATGGCTCTAATCTCCAGTCGCGCGGACTTGTGTTTGCCTACGCTCTTGCTGTGAGTGAGGAGAATGCATCGGGAGGAACCATCGTGACTGCTCCTACGTGCGGAGCAAGCGGTGTGGTGCCGGCGGTGCTCTACCATATACAGAAAACCCGCCGCTTCCCAGTACGTCGGGTACTTCATGCCCTTGCCACAGCCGGACTGATAGGCAACATAGCCAAGAGCCGTGCCTCAATCTCGGGAGCTGAGGCTGGCTGTCAGGCTGAGGTGGGAGTGGCGTGCGCCATGGCTGCCGCTGCTGCCAACTATATCTTTGGCGGTTCGCTCGCTACAATCGAATATGCGGCGGAGATGGGACTCGAACATCATCTTGGCATGACCTGCGACCCTATCTGCGGACTGGTGCAGATTCCTTGCATAGAGCGAAACGCACATGCTGCGGCACGTGCCCTTGACGCCAATGTCTATGCCACATTCGCCGACGGAGTACACCGTATAGCCTACGACAAGGTGGTGGAGGTGATGAAACAGACAGGACACGACCTGCCGTCGCTCTATCGTGAGACCTCTGAGGGCGGACTGGCGTCGGTGTTCAGTGTTTAGGCAGCATTATCCATAGCATTTCCGTTACGGGAGTTTTTTAGAGCGACTTGGGGATTTTTCCCTGATGTCGGATGCTCTTTTCTCTCCTTTGGATTAATGTTTTTTATAGCTGGAACAGCAGCAAAAAAACAGCGCCGAAGTCTCCTTCAGCGCTGAAAAAACGGAATAACTCCGATGTTAGATTTAGCACGGACGTTTCTTCGGCAGGTTGAACGTATCCTGCACGTCCTTCATTGCCTGATCGGTCATGCCGTCGGGCTCAAAGCCCATGTTCTTGGCGCACATGTAGATGTTGGCGGCCTTGTTGAGCACGTCAATCTGGTCGAAGGCATCCATCACGTCCTTGCCTACGGCGCATACTCCGTGCTTCTCCCACATCACCACGTCATAGTCCTTGATTTGCTCAAGCGTGGCGTCGGCAAGCTCCACGGAGCCTGGCATGGCGTAGGGCACGATGCCCAGTCCGAGCGGCGCAAAGGCGAGGGTCTCGGGAATCATGCTCCACAGTGTGCGTCCCATCACGTCCTTTGCGAGGAACTTATCCGAGTGGCTCATTGCCACCAGCTCAATGGGGTGGGTGTGAACGCTCGCCTTGTAGGTGGAACCGCTCTCGATGAGATAGTTGTGCATGGTGAAGTGGGATGCGCACTCGCTTGTGGGGATTACCGGTTTGTCGGCGATAATCTCGTAGCTGGCGCAGTCGTCGCAGATGCGCACGATGGAGCCGTTGTCCATAGGCATGCGGGCGAGGTCGCGCATGCGCTTGCCCGTACCTTTGCAATAGAAGTAGCAGCCTTTGAGATAAGGCAGCGTAGTGCCTATGGGGCGTGCAGCCTCAATGGCAGGCATTGCCTTTATCTCATCGTCAACGAGGTCGGTGATGTTGATCACAATGTTTCCGCCATTGCGCTCTGCCCAACCTTTCTCCCACAGGTAGCCGGCAACTTCAGCCACCTGCATTATTTCCTTTTCCAGTTGTGGTCTGTTTGTTAATATGCTCATTGTTGTTTTGTTTAGTTTGTTATTTCTTATTTCGGAGTTAAATGCCTCTCACACATTGTCGCCGTATCTCTCTCTCGTGATAGTATCAAGTGATTTGCCGCGTGTGGCAGGACATCCTATGACACCTATTATAAGCGAGATTAGAAGCAGTACAATCATGCAGCAGGCTGCGATGGTGAAGCCCTCGCCGTTCTCACCATAGATTGATGTGAAGATAAGTCCCCATACAGCAGAGAGCCCGCGCACGATGAAGAACATGAGTCCCTGTGCGCCGGCACGGAACTTGGCAGGGAACAGCTCTGTGCCCCAGAGCGCATAGAATATCTGCACTGAGATACCACCCTGTATGCCCCATAGTATGGCGAATGTCCACAGTCCGGCAAGACCGTCAACGCCTATGCCGACAATGATGAGCCATGCACTCAGCGCAACCAGCAGACCTATCACATACAACGCCTTGTGGCTCATCTTGTCTATGAGCTGGGAGGTGATGAATGTTGTGCCCACGATTATTGCCCACTGTATGCAGTTCATCCAGTTTGCCTGCTCGTTTGACACACCGCCCGCAGTCTCATAGATGTGCGGCTGGAAGAATCCCATTACAGAGGCAACGAGGTTCCATGTCAGATATATGCCTGCGAGGAAGCAGAGTGTCTTCACTGCTGTCTTATTGGAGAAGAGTACCGAGAATGAGTGTATGAGCCCGGTCTCCTCGCCTTTTGCCTCGGCCTCTTTCTTGCTTGCCTTCCATTCCGCGCTCTCTTCAAGACGGCGTTGCAGGTTCCATGCTATGAAAGCCACAACAAGCAGCGAGAAGAATACGATGCGCGAGCTGAACACATTGACTGCCGGTTCTGGCGCTCCTGCTCCCAAGATGCCTGTGGCGAGCGTCTCAACCCATCCGAAGAGGTAGCCGCCGGGAGCAAAGAACATGCCGAGCAGGAGAATTATCATCGGGCCTACGCCCCACGACATCTGTGAGATACAGATGTTACGCCCGCGGTTGTTTATCTCTGAGCTTTCTGATATGTATGTCCAGGATGCCGGCACGCCTATGCCGACAGATATGCCTGTCACCATGAAGCCTGCGAGAAGCATGGGGAAATTTACCGAAAACATCACAAGCAGCACACCGAGCATATAGACAAGGAGATTGTATGTGTATATGAACTTACGGCCGTACTTGTCGGCAAGGAATCCGCCTATGATAGCGCCGAGAGCCGCACCGAGGCAGTTGGCGCTGATGAAGTTGAGCCATCCGAGATGTATCTCAGACAGGCCGAGATACTCCTGCCATAGGGTCAGACCACTGGCGCCTGCCACGATGGCACCCGCATCGAGATAATTGGTGAGAGAGACCGCTATGGTGCTCTTCAAACTGCTTTTCTTTTCTGCCATAGTAACTTATCTTTTGCTTGTTACGTCAGCCTCATATTTCTCAACGGCAGCGATGTACTCCTCACCAACGGGAACGTTGTTGCGCAGGCAGAACTCGTCGTAGACAGCGTTCCAGGGCAGGTTCTTGCACTCCTCGAGCAGGGCGAGGCGCTGGAACTTCTTGTCGTCGAGCTCATACTGGCGCAGAGTTGCTGTTGGCTCAAGCATTGCGCGGAGCATGCACTTCTGTGCGGCGCGGCTTCCGATGACGTAAGCGCCGATGCGGTTGAGGGTGCCGTCGAAGTAGTCGAGTCCGTAGTGTACGCGGTCGAGAGCACCGGCACGCACAATCTCGCTGAAGAGGTCCTGTGTGGGGTCGTCCATGATTGTCACGTGGTCGGAGTCCCAGCGCACGGGGCGTGATACGTGGAGCATCAGCTCAGGAACGAACAGCAGCATTGCAGACACCTTGTCGGCTACGCTCTCTGTGGGGTGGAAGTGACCGGTGTCGAGAGTTATCATCATGTTGTTCTTTGCAGCGTATGATGTGTAGAAGTCGTTTGAGCCAACGGTGTAGCTCTCTAGGCCGATGCCGAACACCTTCGACTCCACGCAGTCCTTCATGTTGTCATACTTCTGTGCGAAAATCTGGTCGAGAGAGTCCTTCAGCAGCTCGCGGTACATCAGGCGGTTAACGGTGAGGTCCTTGCTTCCGTCGTGTACCCATGTGTTCATGATACAAGGGTCGCCCTGTGCCTTGCCGATAGCCTCGGAGATGGCGCGGCAGCGCTTTGAGTGCTCAATCCAGAAGTCGCGGATGCCCTTGTCGGGATTGGCGAGGCTCAGGTCGCCGCTCTTCGGGTGGGAGAATGATGTAGAGTTGAAGTCGAGCAGGGTGTTGTTCTCCTTACCCCAGTCAATCCAGCTCTGGAAGTGCTCCACCTCGCACTGGTCGCGGTCAACAACCTTACCCTTGAAGTCGCCGTAGATCTCATGCAGGTTCAGACGGTGAGTGCCCGGGATGAGCGACTTGGCGTAGAGGATGTCGGCGCGCAGCTCGTCGATGTTACGTGCCTTGCCGGGATAGTTGCCGTTCACCTGGATACCGCCGGTGAGGCTTCCGCCCTGATTCTCGAAACCTGCCACGTCGTCAGCCTGCCAGCAGTGCATGCTGAGGTGGAAGTCCTGCATCTGGTTCAATACTTTCTCTGTG
>JAGAPI010000188.1 GCA_017623335.1 Prevotella sp. | reverse complement strand
GTTGTGTCCCTTGGCGATGTTATTGATAAGCTCCATGATAAGCACAGTCTTACCCACACCGGCACCGCCGAAAAGTCCGATCTTACCACCCTTCATGTAAGGCTCAAGCAGGTCTATCACCTTAATACCCGTGGCAAGCATCTCCTTGCGGGTAGACAGTTCCTCAAACTTTGGAGCCTCGCGGTGGATTGGGTAAGCACCCTCCATTGATAATGGTTTCATACCGTCAATAGGCTGTCCGATAACGTTCATCATACGGCCTTTGATTTGCTCTCCGGCAGGCATCACTATAGGTGAGCCGGTTGGTATAGCTTCCAAACCACGCTGCAAACCGTCTGTGTTGTCCATAGCCACACAGCGCACAGTGTCCTCACCAATATGCTGCTGCACCTCAACAATCAGTTCACGTCCGTCAGGGCGGTTTATTTTCAACGCCTCATGGATTTTTGGCAATACTTTCTCAGCATCCTGTCCGTTAGTGTCAAAATACACGTCGATAACAGGACCGATAATCTGTGAAAGATGTCCTACAATTTGTGACATACGATTTATAGTTTTATTATTTATATTTAATTTTGCGATATAGTATCTAAGTATCGTTTCTGCCTGCAAAGATAATCATTTTATCCGAAGTCCAAAAATAAATTGCATTTAAATTTGGTTAAATCTGACAATAATGCTACTTTGTAGGTAAAAAATGACAATACTTACATTATATTTCTTTCTCAAGCTTATTTTTTAGATACTCAGTTCGTTGAGCACCTGCACAAGCTTCATGTCAAGGGGCTTGTCGGTACGTATAGCCTCGCTGAACGGCACAAACACCACTTCGTTATAGCGTACACCGATCATCACGTTGCGCTGTCCCTGAATGATAGCCTCGATGGCTCCCACACCTGTGCGGCTTGCGAGTATTCGGTCGCGCGCCGTAGGACTGCCGCCGCGCTGCAGATGACCGAGTATAGACACACGCACATCGTATTCCGGGAATTCCTTCTTCACACGGTCAGCATAAAAATAAGCACCACACTTAGGACTCTCTGATACAATCACGATACAGCTTTTCTTTGACTTGCGGATACCACGATCGAGAAACTCCTTCAACTGGTCAACTTCTGTGAGAAATTCAGGAATGATTGCCGCCTCGGCTCCACATGCAATGGCAGAATTCTGTGCCAGGAAACCGGCATCGCGCCCCATCACCTCGACAAAGAATATCCGCTGATGGCTCTGTGCCGTGTCGCGAATACGGTCAACACACTCCATGATGGTGTTCATCGTAGTGTCGTAACCGATGGTAGCATCCGTGCCGTACAGGTCGTTGTCGATGGTTCCCGGCAAACCGATACATGGCACATCAAACTCGCGTGCAAAGTTACGCGCTCCTGTAAGCGAACCGTTACCGCCAATGACTACCAGCGCATCGATTTCCTCTTTCTGCAGAGTCTCGTATGCTCTTTGCTGACCTTCCAGAGTCATAAACTCCTGGCTGCGCGCGGTTTTAAGAATAGTACCGCCACGGGTGATTATACCGCTCACATCTTCTGTGGTGAACTCCTTCACCTCACCGTTTATCAATCCGTCGTAACCGCGATAGATTCCCTTTATCTTAAATCCATTACTGATGCCGGCACGCGTCACCGCACGTATTGCAGCATTCATTCCGGGAGCGTCGCCTCCAGAAGTCAAAATACCGATAGTCTTAATCTTAGCCATATATCCAATCTTTTATATAGTTGTGTTTATAATTTATTTAAGTCAATTCCACATCATTATCTCTGCCGCCAGTATTGCCATGCCGGCTATCCATCCCGCCATAACCTTCAGCGAGCAGTTGCGCATATACCATATCACCGACATGCGCTCCATCTTCATCAGGGCTATTCCGCTGGTGCTTGCAAAACATGTGATGCAGCCTCCCACTGCTGTTGTGAAAGCGGTGATTTTCCAGAATGCACCGTTACAGACAAAATTGCTCAGATAACCGGTATCAACTGCACGTGCCACCGTAAATTCATCTACCACAGGGAAGATGGATATGTTGGTCATTGCAATAGTGAATGTATCTACAACGCCGCTCAGAATGCCAGTTATTATTCCTACAACCCACACATTATGTATATTATTGTTGATAATGGTTGCCACGTCGTCGAAGAAACCCACCTCGCGGACCACTCCCATCGCCATCATCACTCCCATCACAAACAGCATGAGCTGGATGCTTCCATACTGAAGCACTCTCGGCATGCGGCGCTGGAACATCTGCTCTGCATTCATCAGCTTACGGTTGAAAATCTCGTTTACAATCCATAACACGGACAGCACACACAGGGCACCGAGAAACGGACTGAGCTTGGTTATATTATGAAATGTGGGGATGAACCACAGTCCTCCGATGCCGACAAGAAACATCACCAAACGTTGCCAGCGGTTGAGGTTAGTATCATCACCACGGTATGGACTGGTGCTCCACTCCACGTCAAGCCTTTCAGGCAATGAGCGGCTGATGAGCAGCGTTGGCAGCACCCACGCCGTGATTGCCGGCAGAATGAGATATGCCGAGAAGTTGGTTGCCGTTATTGCTCCATTTCCCCACAGCGCCACACAGGCAGGGTCGCCAATCACGGTCATGCAGCCTCCGGCATTTGCCGCAAGCACTATCACCGCACCGATCATCATCCTCTGGTAGCGGTTTTTCACTATGCCGTGCATCGTCACGAGCATCATCGTGGTGGTGGTGAGGTTGTCGAGGTTTGCCGATATTATAAATGTGGCAAGCGATATAGTCCACAGCAGGCGCTTACTGTTGCGTGTGCGTATCCACTCTGTTATGAAATCGAAGCATCCGTTGTTGTTCAAAATATCGATTATCTGCATTGTTGCAAGGATAAACAGCACGATTGCCGCCGCCTCGCCCACATATTGCAGGAACACGTTCTTATAGATGAAGTGCTTCACCGTCTCGCTGGTGGATGCCGTGCCGCCGAGAAAATCCATATACTCACGTGGATGCTCGCTCATCACGAAGTCGGTGCCGTAGCAGATGTAACATACCCATCCCACTGTGCCGATAAACATGGCAATGGCAGATTTGTTCACATTGGTGAGATGTGAAGTGGCTATCAGCAGATAGCCCAATACCAACATTATAACAATAATGACTGTCATAACTTTTGCTTATTTCGACTACAAAATTAATAAAAATATTGTAAATGCCAAAAGTTTTATTGCGTTTTATAACAAAATTAACAATAATTTCGTAACTTTGCAGTCACAAAACAAAATATAATAACATGACAACAAAAAAACTTAGAAACGAAAAATTAGCCGGCAAGATGCTCAAAAGCCTTGCCAAGCGACATTTCAACGCATATTATTGCGTCACTGCCGACGAGGCAATAGAGAAAGTGCTCGAACTTATACCGCAGGATAGCACCGTGACCTGGGGAGGGTCAATGACAATACGCGACATGGGATTGGTAAAAGCAATGCATGAGAGTGGCAAATACAATCTGCTTGACCGTGACCTTGCAGCCACGCCGCAAGAGGCTGGAGATATATACATGAAGGCATTTACCGCCGACTACTATCTATCGAGCGCCAACGCCATAAGCGAGGACGGCGTGATTGTGAACATCGACGGTAACGGCAACCGCGTGGCGGCAATCACTTTTGGTCCAAAACACGTAATCTTTGTAATCGGTATGAACAAGGTGTGCCAAGATGTCGACGCAGCGCTGAAAAGGGCACGCAGCACGGCAAGCCCAATCAACAACATGCGATTCCCCGACAAAAAGACGCCTTGCCATATTGACGGAGCGTGCCATAACTGTAACTCTGAGGACTGTATCTGCAACTACATACATTTCCTGAGAAACTCGCCGCGCGGAAAACACACAGTGATCCTTGTCGGTGAGGATTGGGGATATTAAAATTAAGGTAGATTCTAATAAATTCCACCGTAAAAGTGGAACATGGGGCACAACCAAAATTGGCGGAACTAAAATTCCGCCAATTCTGTATATACCCTCTGTATTGGGAATCCCATCACATTGAAATAGCTGCCGCTAAGCCCCGTCACTCCTATATATCCTATCCACTCCTGCACACCATAGGCACCAGCCTTGTCGTAAGGACGGAAGGTATCTACATAATATTCTATCTCTTCGTCCGAAAGCTGTTTGAACGTCACTTCCGTTGACACGCTGAACACCCGCTGTCTGTCTTTTGTGACGATGCAGCAGCCTGTTATCACCTTATGGGTCTTATTGCTCAGCATCCTAAGCATCGCCACCGCCTCACTTCTGTCGTGTGGCTTGCCCAAAATAACATTATTGCCGCAACCATCGTCCGCCACCACTATGGTATCGGCGGTTATCACAAGATCGTTGTCTGCCATGTCTTTAAGATATGCTTCCGACTTTTTGTGAGCAATAAACTGTGCCACCTCTTCTGCCAAAAGCGTATCGGGAAAGCTCTCATCAATATTCCTCAGCACATGTTGGCTAAACTCTATGCCCAGTCCTTCAAGCAATTGTTTACGCCGAGGTGATCCACTCGCAAGTATTATATTATATTTCTTTAAGTTATCAAGCATCGCTATTCTTTTACTTTAAACATCACCATCCAAAAGCCGTGTCATCCTCAAGCCATCTTCCACGTGCTCTGAGCACCTGCTCAATCACATCGCGGGCACAGCCCTCGCCACCGTTCACATTGCTGATGTATCCACACACATTGCATACGTCAGGTGCAGCATCCCTGGGACACACGGGGCACCCCACACGGCGCAGAATCTCAATATCTGGAATGTCGTCGCCCATATACATCACCTCATTGTCCTTCAACCTGTTGCGCCACACATAGTCCTCATAGTCCCTTATCTTCACCGACGAGGCGAGATAAATATCGGTAACGCCCAGCCCCTCGTAGCGCTTCCTTATGTTTGGTGTCTTTGCGCCCGTGATGATGCATATTTTCAGTCCTAACTTTACCGCTAACTGTATGGCGTAGCCGTCGCGGATGTTCACCGTGCGCAAAGGGTCGCCGTTCTCCGACATCTGTACGGTCTGTTTGCTCAAAACACCGTCAACGTCGAAGATTATGGCTTTTATCTTTGTCAAGTCGTAGTTTATCATCTGTCTTGCCTGTCCTTTCTGTTAATACTTGTCAGCGTGTACGTTCTCCCACTTCAGGCGGTCCTCAGACTGTGGCTTGCGCTGGTCGGCGGCATGTCCCACAGCCAGGATGCACAGGCAGTTCATGTTCTCGGGAATGTCAAGCACCCCGCGTATCACCTCGTCTGAGGTGGTGCCGTCGCTGAGCACCTCGTTGCGCATCTGAATCCAGCAGCTTCCCAGTCCCAGGTCTTCTATCTGATACTGCATGGTGATGGCTGCCACCGAGGCATCCTCAATCCAGCATGGGTTCTCCACAGGATCGCCGAGCACCACAATGGCAAGCGGAGCCTCTTTCAGAAACTGCGAGAACTGTGCCTTTGCGTCAGCAAGTTTCTCTATGTCAGCCTTGTTGTCAACCAGCACAAAATGCCATGCACGCCTTCCTTTGCTTGTAGGCGACATCAGGGCAGCACGCATTATTGCCTGCACGTCTTCGGGATTTATTTCCTCATCAGTATATTTTCTGTGGCTACGGCGCTTCTGCACCAAATCTTTAAAATCTGTCATACGGTATTTTTTCTTATTTTTTATTTTATGCAAAATTAGGTATTTATTTCATTACTTCCAAAAAAAAGCCACATATTTGTCATAAATTAACAAACATCACCGTCCACTCAAGCAGAGAAGCTGTTTCGGGAAACGCAATGACTTCTGTTAGAATACAAGAACAGAACTGCATTATGAGTCCCGCCAATCGCCGTTTGCGTGATGCCAATCGGCGATTTAGGATTCTAATTCGCCGATTTGAACGTGCCAATCGGCGATTTTCGCCACAAAAACGGGTATTAAGGCAGACTACAACAGCAGTTTGCAAAAAAAAATATTTTTAAGCGTGATATCTTTTGGTCATATCGTTTTTTTTTTGTACCTTTGTCCCGAATTTGCCATATATAAACGGCAAAACAATGTAAAAAGCATTACAGGCACGATTAAAAAGATGAAAATGATCACCCCGCTCGTTAAGGGGATAAATATAAATTAAATATTAATAAAATCGTATGAAAGTTTTAAAATTCGGCGGAACATCCGTAGGTTCCGTGGAAAGTATTCTGAGTTTGCAGAAGATTGTTGAGGGACAAGACCAGCAGGTTGTGGTGGTAGTGAGCGCGCTCGGCGGTATAACCGACAAGCTTATCGCCACATCGAAAATGGCTGTCAACGGTGATTCAAGGTATGAGGACGAGTTCAACGCCATGGTTGAGCGCCACCACACAATGATTGACACCATCATCACCGACACCGACAAGCGGACTGCACTGACAGTGGTAATCGACAAGCTCCTCGACGAGCTGAAATCCATCTATTATGGAGTTTATCTCATACGCGACCTCAGCCCCAAGACCATGAATGCCATCGTGAGCTATGGCGAGCGCCTGAGCAGCAACATCGTTGCAACACTCGTGAAGGGCGCAAAATGGTATGACTCACGCGATTTTATAAAGACCGCCATGCGCGGCGGCAAGCACATTCTGGATGCCGAGCTGACAAACTCGCTGGTGGAGAAAACGTTTAAAGACATGCCGCAAGTGGCTCTGGTGCCGGGATTTATAAGCAGCGACAAGAACACAGGC
>JAGAPI010000187.1 GCA_017623335.1 Prevotella sp. | reverse complement strand
TGGATAAACGGACATGCCATAGGCCGCTACTGGTCGATTGGTCCGCAGCAGACGCTCTACGTGCCGGGATGCTGGTTGAAGAAAGGAAAGAACGAGGTGTTGGTACTCGATATCATCGGTCCCAAGGGCGAGGCAAAGGCTTATTGCGCCAACCGCCCTGAGTTGGACAAGCTTAACCTTGAGAAAACTGGCCTGCACAACAATCAAGGCGACCGTCCCGACCTTAATTCCGCCACTCCTGTGGCTGTGCTCCAGTTTGCCGCCGGAAACGGTTGGCAGAAGGAGGCGTTTAAGTCTCACGTCAAAGGACGTTATGTGGCGGTGGAGTGCCGTAGCGTACATTCAGGCAACGCCGTGTCGGTGTCGGAGCTTTATCTCACGGGAAAGGACGGCAAGCGCCTTAGCCGTGAGCAATGGTCGGTGAAGTATGCCGACAGCGAGAACGCCAGCGGCAATCATACCGGCGACAAGGCGTTCGACCTGCAGGAGTCGACCTATTGGCAGACTGTAAGCGGAACGGACTTCCCTCATCTGTTGGTCATCGACCTTGGAGCGGAGCAGGAAATCATGGGCATAGAGTATCTGCCGCGCGCCGAGCAGGGAGCTCCTGAGAGCGTGAAGGCTGCCGCGGTGTATGTGCTGCCCTGATGCAATGTCTTTCGGTTGAACTAAAAAATATCTTTGTCTGCATTATGGCGGTTTGCGTTTTTCCGCCGTAATGCAGGCATTCTGTTTTCATTGCTTTGGTTAATAATTGCAGATAATGTTCCTAAAACACCTCTGCTGAGTAGATACGAATACATATTAAATATTAATTTATCTAAACGGTTGACAAATAAGGTTAGAGTTTAGTTTTTTTTAGACGCAAAAATTTGGCGTAATGGATATTTTATGTAATTTTGTGGTCGCTTTCAGCCTGTTTCAGGCTATTTGAGCAATATAGAACAAGAATATTAGTGAGAGATACAATAAGCAGAACAAAACAAAAATATTAAATAAAAATATGGAAGAGTCAATAGATATCCGCGCATTGAATGCAAGGATTGAACAGGAAAGCGGTTTTGTGACCAATCTCACAACCGGAATGGACAAGGTGATTGTGGGACAGAAGCACTTGGTGGAGAGTCTTATTATTTCGCTGCTCAGCGATGGACACATCCTGCTTGAAGGTGTGCCCGGCTTGGCAAAGACTTTGGCTATCAAAACACTGGCACAATTAGTAGATGCTGATTTCAGCCGTGTGCAGTTTACTCCAGACCTGCTTCCTGCCGATGTTATAGGTACAATGATATATTCGCAGAAAGACGAAAAGTTTCAGGTGAAAAAAGGACCGGTGTTTGCCAACTTCGTATTGGCTGACGAGATTAACCGTGCTCCAGCAAAGGTGCAGAGCGCACTGCTTGAGGCAATGCAGGAGAAGCAGGTGACCATAGGCAGTGATACTTTTAAACTGCCTGAGCCATTTCTTGTGATGGCAACCCAGAACCCGGTGGAGCAGGAGGGTACTTACCCATTGCCTGAGGCACAGACCGACCGTTTCATGATGAAGGTCATCATCGACTATCCCACATTGGAAGAGGAAAAGCGCATTATCCGCGAAAATATAAGCGGTACAAAGGTGACTGTGCGTCCTGTGACCTCGGCAGATGAGATAATGAGAGCCCGTAAGGTGGTGCATGAAGTATATCTTGACGAGAAAATATCACAGTATATTGCCGATATTGTGTTTGCCACACGCTATCCTGACCGCTACGGACTGAAGGAGTTGAAGCCGCTTATCACTTTTGGCGGTTCTCCCCGTGCATCAATCAACCTTGCCAAGGCTGCCCGTGCATACGCTTTCATTAAGCGTCGCGGATATGTGATTCCTGAAGATGTAAGAGCCATTGCACATGATGTGTTGCGCCATCGTATCGGTCTCACATACGAGGCGGAAGCCAGCGATGTGTCGGCAGAAGAGATAGTAAGCAAGATAGTGAATAAGGTGGAAGTACCATAAGCCGTGCAGCGATGGATTATGAATTGACACAGGACATACTGCGCAAGGTAAGGAAGATAGAGATAAAGACGCGCCGGTTGAGCGCCAACATCTTTGCCGGACAATACCACAGTGCTTTCAAGGGACGCGGTATGGCGTTCAGCGAGGTGCGTGAGTATCAGTTTGGCGATGATGTCCGTGATATTGACTGGAACGTTACAGCCCGATTCAACCGTCCCTATGTGAAAGTGTTCGAGGAGGAGCGCGAGCTCACTGTGATGCTCATGATCGACGTGAGCGGCTCGCTTGACTTCGGTACCCGTGTGCAGATGAAGCGCTCCATGGTCACCGAAATTGCCGCCACCATCGCATTCAGTGCCATACAGAACAACGACAAGATTGGTGTGGTGTTTTTCTCAGACCATATAGAGAAATATATTCCCCCGAAGAAGGGACGTAAGCACATTCTTTATATAATAAGGGAAATGCTTGACTTCAAGCCGCAAAGCCGCATGACTGACATAGGAGGAGCGATGGAGTTTATTTCAGGAGTGATGAAACGCCGTTGCACAGCCTTTGTGCTCAGCGACTTCTATGAACGCAACGACTTCACGCAGCCGCTAACCATAGCCAACCGTAAGCATGATGTGGTGGCAATTCAGGTGTACGACCACTGGGACCGCCAAATGCCCGACTTGGGACTGGTACGTATGGTTGATGCCGAGACAGGAGTGGAGCAATATGTCGACACTTCAAGCCGCAGGTTGCGTGATGCTCACCACCGCTATTGGATGAAGCGCCAGATGCGGCTTAACGAGACTTTACAGAAATGCAATGTCGACAGCATTTCGGTGGCTACTGACGAGGACTATGTGAAACAATTGCTGCTGCTGTTCAAGAAACGAAGCTGAAGGAAAGTGAAGAACGAAGAGTGAAGACTGTGAAACTGATGAGCTTACGAATAATGAAGAGTGAAGAATTAAATAAAAAATTAAGAATGAGTGTACCACTCACTCTATTGATGTTGCTCGTGGCTGTGACCAGTGTAAAGGCGCAGGTTACAGTTGAAGCGCGCATCGACTCAGTACAGATTATGATGGGCGACCAGGCGCATCTCACCTTGAAGGTAGTGGCACGCAGTGGTGCCAATGTGGTGTTCCCGGTCTATAAACCCACTGAACAGCTTACTCCGGGCGTTGAAGTGCTCGGCATTTCTGAAGTGGCAACCCGCGACACAAGTGATAATTTTGTGCAATACAGCCGCTGCTACACACTCACCTCATTTGACGGCAACAATTACCTTCTGCCACCTATGACAGTTAGTGTTGACGGCAAAAAGTACAAGAGCAGGAATCTGGCATTGAAAGTGCTCAATGTGGATGTTGACACTCTTCATTACGAGAAGTTCTATCCGCCCAAAGATGTGCAGGATAATCCTTTTCTCTGGCAGGAGTGGTCGATGGTGTTTTGGCTCAGCGTGATTGTGGTGCTGCTCGCTGCTGGCTGTGTGTATCTTTACTCATGTGTCAAGCAGGGTAAGACCATCAATCTGAAAGTGAAGATTGTGAAGCGCATAACGCCCCACCAGAAAGCACTCAATGAGATACAGGGCATAAAAGCCGACAACATGGTGCGTCAGGAAGATCAGAAGGAATACTACACTAAGCTCACCGACACGCTGCGCCGCTATATTGAGGAGCGTTATGGATTCAGCGCCATGGAGATGACCAGTGCCGAGATTATTGACAGACTCACAGCCGAGCAGGATGCACAGGCTATGGAAGAGCTGCGTACGCTGTTCAACACTGCCGACCTTGTGAAGTTTGCAAAATACTCGACACTCATCAATGAAAACGACATGAACCTTGTGAACGCCATTGAATTCATCAACCGTACAAAGGTTGAGAACATGCCTGAGGAACAGGTTATCAAGCCTGAGCTGACTGCCGATGACGAACGCTTGGTTAGAACCCGCAGGGTGATGAGAGTCGCAATATGGGTGATGGCAGCCACAGCCGCCGCACTCACTGTATATATAATATATAATGTGTATGGAATTTGCCAATAAAGAATATCTGTTGCTGCTGTTGCTCGTCATACCATACATGGTGTGGTATGTGCTTTATCGCAAGAACAGCGAGCCGACAATGAGAATGAGCGACACTTATCATCTGCATTTCATGCCCAAATCATGGCGTGTGATAATGATGCCGGTGTTGCCTGTGCTCAGAGTGCTGGCGTTTGTGCTGCTTGTTGTTGCAATGGCGCGTCCGCAGACCAGCAACTCATGGAAAAACAAGACTGTGGACGGTATTGATATTATGCTTGCCATTGATGTTTCGACGAGTATGCTCGCCGAAGATCTCAAGCCCAACCGCATAGAGGCGGCAAAGCAGGTGGCGGCAGAGTTTATTGCGGGACGTCCGAACGACAATATCGGTCTGACAATATTTGCAGGCGAGTCGTTCACGCAGTGCCCGATGACTGCCGACCACGCATCACTGCTTAATATGCTTCAGGGTGTGCGCACCGACATAGCTGCACGCGGACTTATTGAGGATGGAACAGCCATAGGCATGGGACTTGCCAACGCGGTGAGCCGTCTGAAAGGTTCGAAGGCTAAGAGTAAGGTGGTGATTTTGCTTACTGACGGAAGCAACAACATGGGTGACCTTTCGCCAATGACTTCGGCAGAGATAGCAAAGAGCATGGGTATACGTGTGTACACCATCGGTGTGGGCACCAACAAGGTGGCTCCATATCCAATGCCGGTGGCGGGTGGTGTGCAATATGTCAATGTGCCGGTGGAGATTGATACCAAGACATTGGGGCAGATAGCTGCCACTACCAATGGCGAATTCTATCGCGCCACCAACACCCGTGAGTTGCACAACATCTATAAGGAGATTGACAAGCTGGAGAAGACCAAATTTAGTGTCACAAAGTTCAGTAAACGCTACGAGGCTTACCAGATATTTGCTCTTGGGGCGCTTGTTGCTCTGCTTCTGGAACTGCTGCTCAGGGTGACGGTGTTCAGAAAGCTGCCGTGATGAGAGTGAAGAACGAAGAGGAAAAAGTGAAGAATCAAAGTGATAAATAATAATGGAGAGTGAATAATGAAGTTAATTAAAAGAAAGAGGCGGAGAATGAAAAGGATTGATTTCATCGATTTGGCAATTCTTCACTCTTCACTTTTCACTCTTCACTAAAAGTTAAGAAGATGTTTAGATTTGAAGATCCACAATATATGTATCTGCTGGCAATACTGCCTTTGGTGGTGTTGCTACGCTATGCTTTAGTGATGCGGCAGAAACGCAAGCTGAAAAAGGCAGGCGACTTGAAGTTGATAGCCGAG
>JAGAPI010000186.1 GCA_017623335.1 Prevotella sp. | reverse complement strand
TTGGTGGGGTTTTGCAGACGGGTGTAGAAATATCCGCTGTCCTCAAGGTCGAACAGACGCGCCATCTGCTCGCTGTTGTCATATTTGAATGTTGTGCTCTGATAGATAGGTAACTGGCGCGGCTCACCCTTCTTTGGCGACCATCCGCCCTGTACGCAAAGTGTTTCTGTTTTCATTGTCTATTTTAATTTTTTTGTTGTTCTTTATTTTTATCCTTTAATCTCCGGATACTTTCTCCAAAGGCTGTCCCAGCGCAGGCGCATCACTCCGAAGAAAGCCTCTCCGAAGATGCCTCCGCTCATTTTGCTCACACCCTCGCGGCGGTTGACGAATATCACTGGAACCTCCTTGATGAGGAATCCTATCTTATAGGCTGTGAACTTCATCTCAATCTGGAAGGCATAGCCCTTGAACCTTATCTTGTCGAGCTCAATGGTCTGGAGCACACGGCGGCGGTAGCACTTGAAGCCCGCAGTGGTGTCGTGAACCTTGAATCCCGTAACCATCCTTACGTATTTTGATGCAAAGTAGCTCATGAGCACTCGCCCGATGGGCCAGTTCACCACGTTTACTCCCGATATGTAGCGCGAGCCTATCGCCACGTCATACCCCTCGTCGGCACAGGCGCTGTAGAGACGGGGCAGGTCGTTTGGATCATGACTGAAGTCGGCATCCATCTCAAAGATATATTCGTAGTCGTGTGTCAATGCCCACTTGAATCCCTCGATGTAGGCAGTTCCCAATCCGAGTTTTCCGCTGCGCTCCTTGATAAACAGACGGTCGGAAAACTCCGTAGCCATGAGATGCTTTACGATGTCGGCGGTGCCGTCGGGTGAGCCGTCGTCAATTACAAGGATGTGGAAACATTTTTCCAGAGAGAACACCGCACGTATAATCTTCTCGATGTTCTCCTTCTCATTGTATGTGGGGATAAGAATTATGCTGTCGCTCATTTTTAATTACGAATTTTGAGTTACGATTTACAAATTGTCGGCTAAAGCCGATTATTAATTATTAATTTTGAGTTACGAATTATCAATTCCAAATTTATTTATTCTTAATCGGCGAAGCCGACAATTCAAAATTCAAAATTCGTAACTCGTAATTTTTTCAGCATTCACGGTAGAAGTCCAGTGCCTCGTGAATTTCCTTCTCCGTGGCAGTCTGGTTTATCTTTATCTCGCCGATGCCGCTCAGCAGAGTGAAGTTGATGGTGCCGGCGGTGTTCTTCTTGTCGTGCATCATCAGTTCAGTCAGCTCGCTGTAATCATCGCAGGTTACGGGCAGTTTGCCGTAGTGCTCCTTGATGTAGCTCACCGTCTGGTGCATCTTATCGGTGGGGAATCCTGTCTTTATGGCGGCAAGATACAGCTCGCCGATAATGCCCCATGCCACGGCATGACCGTGAAGAACAGGCTGACGCTTCAATGCCCACGACTCGAAGGCATGCCCCATGGTGTGCCCGAGGTTAAGCGCCTTGCGTATGCCGTGCTCCATAGGGTCTTCCAGCACAATGCGCTGCTTCACCGCCACAGAGTCGCTCACCATTCTGCCGAGCAGGCGCAGGTCGGGATTGTGTATGTCGAAGCTCAGCAGCTCCGCCCACTTCCCGTCGTTGCTTATCAGTCCGTGCTTCAGCATCTCGGCGTAGCCAGAGCAGATGTTCTCGCTGTCCATGGTTTTCAGAAACTCAGTGTCGAGAATCACACAGTCGGCATTGTTGAACACGCCAATCTCGTTTTTCAGTCCTCCGAAGTTTATGCCCGTCTTTCCTCCCACCGAGGCGTCGACCATGGCGAGCAGGGTGGTGGGGATGTTGATGAACTTGATGCCGCGCTTGAATGTTGAGGCTGCGAATCCTCCAAGGTCGGTCACCATGCCGCCGCCGAGGTTTATCATCAGCGAGTGGCGTGTGCATCCAGCCTCCTGCAGTCCCTGCCATACCTTTGCCAGAGTGTCGAGAGTCTTGTTGCTGTCGGTGGCACCTATACATATATGGTGCGCTCCGTGAAGCGCCTCATTTTCTTTTATCA
>JAGAPI010000033.1 GCA_017623335.1 Prevotella sp. | reverse complement strand
GACACTTGCAAGCAGCAAGCCCTACGTGGTGCGCCGTGGCATAAGGGTGGCAGAAGGCGCAACATTCACCGTAGAGGGCGGCACAACAATATATTTCGGCGCAAATGCCGGCATCGATGTTTACGGGCGGCTTGTGGTAGATGGCGCGCCCGGCAACGAGGTGGTGATGCGTGGCGAGCGGCTCGACCACATGTTCGACTATCTGCCATACGACCGTGTAAGCGGACAGTGGAAGGGACTGCATTTCTATGAAAGTTCTACGGACAACATCATCTCGTACGCCGACATACACAGCTGCAAGGATGCCATCGTATGCGACTCGGCAGCCATCGACGGCGATATGCTGCGCCTTGACATCAACCATTCCACCATCCACAACTGCGACGGTTACGGAGTGAAGGCGCTAAACAGCAATATCGCCATCTCAAACACCCAGATTAGCAACACCATGGGCGACTGTCTGGCTGTATATGGCGGCAGATGCTCCGTGACTTACGCCACGCTTGCCCAGTTCTATCCATTCGATGCAAGGCGTGGGGCGGCTCTCAGGTTTGCCAACACCTATAACGGCTATGATTATCCGCTCACGCTGCTGAGCTGCACCAACAGCATAGTGACGGGCTACGGTGCCGACGAGATGATGGGCGAAAGAGATAAGGGCAATGAAGAATTACCCTTTGAGTACCGTTTTGCCAACTGTCTGCTCCGCACTCCTGCCGTGAGTGAAGACAAGGAAGAATATAAGTTTTTCACCGATGTCATTTTTGAATCGTCGGAGGACGAAATATCCGGCAAGCAGCACTTTGCCAATGTAGATGAAGACAATCTGTATTACGATTTCCGCTTAAACGACAAATCACCTGCCATAGGCAAGGCTGCGCCGTTGGCTGAGTTTGCCGATGACCGTCTTGGTACTCCGCGTTCTGCCGACACTCCATCGGTTGGCTGCTTTGAAACTGCGGTTCCTTCCGGGGACGATACCGATTCAAATCGTGCCGTATCTAAAAAATAATTGCTAAAAGATGTAAATAAGTTTGGCAGTATCATAATTTATGGGTAAATTTGCACAAAATTAGAATCAAATATAAAGTATTACATTAAATAAATTAAAAAACTATGGTAAAGAAATTCATCTGTGCCGTTTGCGGTTACATTCATGAGGGAACAGAGGCTCCCGAGAAGTGTCCTCTTTGTGGTGCTCCGGCATCTAAATTCTCTGAGATGAAAGAGTCTGAGGGACTTACATTTGAGACTGAGCACGTAATCGGCGTGGCTAAGGGCTGCGACGAGGAAATGATAAAGGATCTTAACGCCCATTTCAACGGTGAGTGCACTGAGGTGGGTATGTATCTTGCAATGAGCCGCCAGGCCGACCGCGAGGGCTATCCTGAGATTGCCGAGGCTTTCAAGCGCTACGCCTTCGAGGAGGCTGAGCACGCATCTAAGTTTGCAGAGCTGCTGGGCGACGTTGTTTGGGACACCAAGACAAACCTTGAGAAGCGTATGGCTGCCGAGAGCGGCGCTTGTGCTGACAAGTTCCGTATCGCAAAGAACGCCAAGGCTCAGAACCTTGATGCCATTCACGACACCGTTCACGAGATGGCAAAGGACGAGGCTCGTCACGGACAGGGCTTCCAGGGACTGTACAACCGCTACTTCAAGAAATAATAACGGCTGAGTTAAAAATAAAGGTACGCGCTTTTTATGAATGGTGCGTACCTTCTTTGTTTTTTATATTTATCATCAAAACAAACTATGAAAAAATCATTTTTATTCTTAATGGCTGCGCTCCTGGCGGCAGCGCCAATGAGCGGTGAGGTCAAGGTGAAGAAGAAGGTGGCGAAGAAGGCACAGGTTGTTGCGCAAAACCTTACCACCCTGGAGCTGATAGAGAAGGTGAACGGCAAGTGGCAGGCAGACAATAAGGCTGATGCCGACGCATCGCCGATGACCGCGAAATATCAGGCAGCAAACATGCGTGTATATAACCTCACACAGAAGGCACAATATCTGGAGTATGCCGACAAGTGGGCACGCCACAACAAGTTTACATGTGCAGAGAATGCCGATGAGGCTCTGGTGCGCCAGTGTTTCATGGTTTACCGTCAGCTCAATGCCGTGGCTCCGGCTGCTCACAAGCTGCAGCTGAAGAGCCGCGTGAAGTGCGGCAAGGAATGCAGTATGAAAGAATGCAGCGGAGCGAAGTGCGATAAGTGCGGCAACGAAAACGGGGCAATGACATGGGAGGAGATGCGCAAGAGCGTGGCTGCCGACGGTACAGTGATGACCGAGGGCTGCAAGACCTGCGCCACAGTGGTACTGCTCAACGCTGCCTGCGACCAGTTGGTGAAAGAGGCTGCTATGGACACCAAGGCGTCGTTTGAGGTGACCGTGCACAACGGCGAGAAGATGCAGCGCACCGAGGTGGTGGAGCTGTGCGGCAAGACCGTTGCCGAAAAGCTCGGCATTCCAAGCGGCGTGCGCCTGTTCAAGGTGGTGAACGCTGTTGGCAAGGAAGTGCCCTATCAGCTGACCTACGACGGCAAGGTGCTCGTGGAGGCAAGTGTGCGTCCTTGCGGCGATGCCCGCTTCACCGTTGTGAAGGGCATGCCGCAGACATTCCCTGCCGCTGCCTATGGCAGAATGTACCCCGAGCGCGTTGACGACATTGCATGGGAGAACGACCGCGGCTCATACCGCTGCTACGGTCCGGCGCTGCAGCGCTCGGGCGAGCAGGCGTTCGGCAACGATGTGTGGCTCAAGAACACTCCCGACCTGGTGAACGAGAACCGCTATTATATAGAAGATGTGAACAAGCCTGTGATTGCAGAGCTGAAAAAGACCAATCCCGAGAAGGCGGAGGCTGTGGAGAAGCGCACAAGCTATCACTACGACCAGGGCTACGGGCTCGACTGCTACAAAGTGGGACCGACACTTGGCTGCGGCACGCCGGCGCTGATGGACGGCGACAAGGTGGTGTTCCCATATTGCTACAGCGAGTATGAGCTGCTTGACAACGGTCCGCTGCGCTTCACCGTGCGCCTGAAGTATAACCCGTCGTCATACAAAGGCGACAACAACGTGGTGGAGAACCGCATCTTGTCGCTCGACAAGGGCAGCAACTTCAACAAGATGACTGTGTGGTACGACGGACTGACACAGCCTGCCGAT
>JAGAPI010000185.1 GCA_017623335.1 Prevotella sp. | reverse complement strand
GATCTCTCCCACGATGCCCAGCTCGGGAAATCCGCACAGTCCGAAGATGAGCAGAAAATTCCAGACGATGTTCCAGACGTTGCCTATGAGTATCGCCCACATCGCCACCTTGGTCTGTGTGATGCTGTCGAAGAAACTTTTGAACGCGCTGCTCACGCCCACAAACATTAATGATGGTATGGTCCACCAGAAGTATTGCTCAATCAAAGGCTCAAGCTCCTTTGGCTGCCCGAGGATGCTCACGTTGGCAAACACAGCCATGAGCACCGCCATGCCAATGAGCGACACGAAGAAGATGCTGAACAGCCCGTTTTTCAACACACTGCCGCACTCGCCGATGTCTTTTCTGCCGTATGCCGACCCGCTCAGCGGAATAATTCCGAAGGAGAATCCCATCACAATCACTGACACGAGCGTGAAGAGGCTGTTCACAAATCCGGCAGCCGCCAGTGCCCGTGTGTCGTAATGCCCCAGCATTATGGTGTCAATAACACCCTGTATGGTCACGCCCAGCTGTCCTATGACTATGGGCAGTCCGAGTTTTGCCAGATACTTGTATTCACTGCTTACCATTTACTTATGTCTGCTGTCTTTTCTATTTTGTTTTCTATTTCGTCGGGAAGATTATGGAAAAAGTCCAGTTTTGTGATGCGCTCCACCTGGTCGACGCTGTTCACGTAGCTGTCCTTGGGACGGTTGCCGTCGGTGTTGCGGTAGATGAATCCAATGGCGCACGGCTCCGGCTCCATTCTTAGCACCACCTTGAAGAAGGCTTCGGGCACAGTCACCTTGTTTTTTCCTATCCTCTTGTGACGGCTGTTCATCAGAACAGGACCGCACACGATGTACACCGCACCGTATTTCTCAGCCCATGCGCGGCACTGCTGCTCCAGCTCGTTCCAGTCGCCGCGGTTGAGGTTGGGGTTCTGCGGACAGATGTTCGTGAGCAGAAACGACTGCTCCTGTGCCTGCTCACTCCACTTGCAGTCGCCGCTTGGACACATGTGACCGCGGTCGTAGCCCGACTGGATGTAGTCGAAGTGTGTGGCGCGCGGCGCCGGCACGTCCTCGTCCTCCATGAACTTCTTTCCGTCGCGCTTGTAGGAACCCGTCACGTGGTTAGAGGTAAGACACCATGCCACCCAACGGGGGATTTTGTTCGAAGCGTCATACTCCGTGGTATATCCTGCACGGCGCAGGACGGTTGCCTTGGTGTCGTATTTCGGCAGCTCAAGGCCTGCGATTGATATTGCTGACGATGCTATCTCCTTCTCGTTATGTTTTTCGTCTGCGACGATTATTGAGGTCTCGGAGGTGGCACCGCCAATTATTGAGTTCTCGGAGATGTCTCCGCCAATCAGCGGGCGGTGTGCGGTGTTGCTGTTGCAGGCGGTCAGCACCACAACCGTGAGCATCAGCGCCACTCCCAGCCCCATGGCTTTGATGTTGCGCCTGCGCCCGAAGTTGTCGAACAGGATGTTGTCGGCAAGCCAGATGGTGAGGCAGATGGCGACAACCGACGACAGAATCGCGGCGATGAGTATCAGCAGCTGGCACTTCATGGCTGTCACTGGCGGATAGCCGCCGAGTATCATTCCCATCATAGCCGGCATGGTGACGAGCTGCATTATCGCCGTGCCCTCTGT
>JAGAPI010000184.1 GCA_017623335.1 Prevotella sp. | reverse complement strand
GTATAAATATGGTTAAAGTTATTAAGTTGCGAAAAGGCCTTAGCCTTAACCTTGCAGGACGTGCGGCTTTGGAAAAGATTGCAATCCGCTCCAACGGGCATTATGCCTTGCAGCCGTCAAGCTTTGTGGGTATCACCCCCAAGGTGCTTGTAAGAGAAGGTGACACGGTGAGAGCCGGCGATGCGCTGTTTGCGGACAAGAACAATCCCAAAGTGTTGTTTGCATCACCTGTCAGTGGCAAAGTAGTGTCTGTAGAACGCGGCGAGCGCCGCAAAGTTTTAAGCGTCAGAGTGGATGCTGACGCACAACAGGAGTATGTGGAGTACGGCCGCAAGGAGCCTGCGAGGCTCAGCGGCGATGAAGTTGTGGAGTCGCTGTTGGCGGCTGGCATCTTCGGTTACATCAACCAGCTTCCCTACGCTGTGTCGGCTTGTCCCGACGTGAAGCCCAAAGCCATTTTCGTGTCGGCGCTGCGCGACATGCCTTTGGCTTGCGACTTTGAGTTCGAGCTGAAGGGGCAGGAGGAGGACTTCCAGATTGGACTGACAGCCCTGTCACGCGTTGCCAAGACTTATCTGGGCATTGGAGTGGGGCAGACGTCGGCAGCCCTCGTTGAGGCAAAAGACGTGGAAGTGGTGGCTTTCGACGGAAAATGTCCTGCCGGCAATGTTGGAGTGCAGGTGAACCATATCGACCCCGTGAACAAGGGCGAGGTGGTGTGGACTGTTGAGCCTACTGCAGTGCTGTTCATCGGACGTCTGTTCCGTACAGGCCGTGTAGACCTTCGCCGCACCGTGGCATTCTGCGGCAGCGAGGTGAAAAAAACCGCGTATGCCGACATGCTCGTGGGGCAGGAGCTGAACACACTGTTGAGCAATGCGCTGAACGACAGCCGTCAGGTGCGCGTCATCAACGGCAACGTGCTCACTGGCACGCCCACCGACAAGAACGGTTTCCTTGGTGCTCACACCAGCGAGATAACCGTTATTCCAGAGGGTAATGACGCCGACGAGTTCTTCGGCTGGATAATGCCGCGCCTGAATCAGTTCTCCGTAAACCGAAGCTACTTCTCATGGCTGTTGGGCAAGAAGAAGTATTCGCCCGATGCCCGCATAAAAGGCGGCGAGCGCCACATGATAATGAGCGGCGAGTATGACAAGGTGCTGCCCATGGACATCTACGGTGAGTATCTCATCAAGGCTATCATTGCCGGCGACATCGACCGCATGGAGCAGCTTGGCATCTATGAAGTAAGCCCTGAGGACTTTGCCCTTGCCGAGTTTGTCGACAGCTCGAAGCTGGAGCTTCAGCACATTGTGCGCCAGGGGCTCGACATGCTCAGAAAAGAGAACGCATAAATATTTTTCAAGTAAACGAGTAGACAAGTAAACAAGTGGATAAGTAAACAACTTGTCAACCCATCAACTTGTCAACTTCAAAAAAACAAATAAAACATGAGTTTTTTAAGAAATTATCTTAACAGGATAAAGCCCAACTTTGAGGAAGGAGGCAAGCTGCATGCTTTCCGCAGCGTGTTCGACGGTATGGAGACATTCCTGTATGTGCCCAACGACACTGCGCGCACAGGAACGAACATCCACGATGCCATCGACTCAAAGCGCATCATGAGCATGGTGGTCATCGCCCTGCTGCCGGCCCTGCTGTTCGGCATGTACAATGTGGGCTATCAGAACTATCTGGCTGCAGGCACTCTTGCCAGCGCCTCGTTCATTGAAATGTTTGTCTATGGCGCACTCATCGTGCTGCCAAAGATTATTGTGAGCTATATCGTGGGGCTCGGCATCGAG